>JAGRCC010000537.1 GCA_020433785.1 Anaerolineae bacterium | reverse complement strand
TGGACAATACTCACCCCCGCTTCCATTAGATGGGTGGCATAGCTGTGACGCAGCGTATGGATGGTCGCCGCTTTGTTGACCCCGCTCTCTTTGACCGCTGCTCGAAACGCCTTCTGGACTCCCCCCACATTCATCGGCCCGCTGGCCGCTATCCCGCCTCGTCCCGGAAAGAGCCATTCTCGATGCCGATGCTCGGCCCAATAGTTCCGCAACATGGTCAGGATGGCCTCCGGCAGCGGCACTTGCCGGTCCTTGCTGCCTTTCCCCTTTCTCACCCAGACCACCATTCGGTCACTATCGATGTGGCTTACTTTCAGCCCTACCCCTTCTTTCAATCGTAAACCACAGCCATATATTGTCTTCAAACAGACCCGATAGTAGGGCTGGCGCACACACCTCAACACCCGCTTTACTTCCCCTCGGCTCATCACCACCGGTAGTCGCTCTTCCCGCGGCGCTCGGTACATCTCCAAGATCGGCAGGTACCGGCCTATCACCTGATAGTACAGAAACTTTAACGCACTCTGCGCCTGTTTACAACTTGCCGGCGCTGCTTTCTTCTCATTCTGCAAGTACAGAAAGTAGCTCCGCAGTTCTGCCTCGCTCACCTCTGCCGGTGACTTGCCAGCATACCCCGCCAATTGCTCGGCGTGGCTGACATAACTCTCCTGGGTCCGTTTGGCTAGACCTCGTAACTGCATTTCTTCGATTAACTTTTGCCGTAAGGGTGTCATTGCTATACCTCCTATTTGGTCTCTTTTTTTGATCCCTTAATAGAAAGTATAGTCGCTTGGGGGGTACTGCTACGGTTGAACCCTGCGCGCAGCGCTTAGTTCAACAATGTTTAGCGGCAATTTTCCTGTAAATATTTCGCTACCATTTTCCATCTAATGGATTAGGTCTCAAATCTCATTCTTCCAACACTTTTCTAAGCCTATTATCACACAAATCACAGCCATAATCAATAGTATGGCAAAACAAAAGGTCAACTTCTCCCCATTCCGGGGATAGGGGATCGGCAGTAGGAATTAAGGGGGTAATGGGTATTCCTTGCCCGCAATTCGATCTTGAGTGTGGGGGGCGTGGATAACAATAACGCTCTGACGCCATGTTCAGTCAGGTCCACAGCTTTATTTCATTGGTACATTCTTACCCTTACCTGATTTCGATCAGAATCAGGGCATGGCGCCTTAAATCGCCGGTTTTGGCCGGGTTAGTAACAATAACCAACGCATTTATTATATTTCTCAACAGTATTCCTATGCAACTAACATAAAAACACCATAAAGTTTTAACAGACACCAGAGCATTTTTGGGTATACTGAATAACATCCTTAATAACTGCGCGGTTCTAGGAAACATCAAAATCTATCAATCAGGAGTTAGAAACTATGAGTGCAGAATATCAAATCAATAAAACCGGTTTCAGCGACGACGCTGAGAACTATCACGCTTCGGTTCATTATAATGAAGTGATGGACGAAGATGACATCATCGATATGATGATGCTGAACGGGTCGCCTTTTACCCGGGCCGATACCCAGGCCATCATTAATAAGTATCACGAAACCATCAATATTGCCGCCCGCAACGGCTGGCAGGTCAATACCCGCAACGTTCGCTACGGTGTAACCATTAAAGGGGTCTTTACCGGCCCGCAAGACCGATTTGACAGCAGCCGCCACAAGATCGTCCCTCATGTCCAGCCCGGTTTAGGCTACAAAGAAGCCCTGCAAAACGGCGTCACCTTAGCCAAGAAAACCTCGTATAAAAAGCGGCCGGAGTTGAATGAATATGCCAACCTCTACAGCGGCGGGAGCCGGTCTGAACTGACACCCGGTCACAATGCTCGCCTCCTGGGCAGCCGCCTCAATTTCGACCCGACCGATGCCGACCAAGGGCTGTTTATTGTGCCTGTTGATGCCGCCGGACTGCTCAATATGAGCGGGGCGGTCAAAGTTGAGGAGTTCACCGACATTACGCCTAAAGTACTCACCTTTCGGGTACCCGATGGCCTCAGCCCCGGCTTCTACACGCTGGAAGTACGGGCCAAAATCGGTAAGAGCGGCCTGCGCGTTGGCCGGCTGGAGGCCGTGTTAACGGTCGTATAAAGTAAGCCGTTTAAGTTTCATACCGCGCCATAACAGCCCCAGGCATGCTAACCTGGGGCTGTTTTGTTATCCTCAGCCCCCACACACAACACCCCGCAACCCTGCCCCGGTAAGTACCTTCGGGCAAAAAATAAAGTACCATTGTCTCTACTCAGCCCGGGGTCAATCTGTTATCATAGATAACGACCGTTCGACCAACATTCGAGCTCATCTATCAGCTGCTCAAAAATCAAAGGTGACAGTCACTTAACGGGTTAGCTAGCATCAAAAAGTGACTGTCACCTGGTTTACGTTCGAACTCATCTATCAGCTGCTTCAAAATGAATATCGACCTGACCTTGTTGAAGGATAACTGATGACCGGAAAACGCACTTCCATCCTACTGAGTTTAAGTTGCCTCGCCGTTTTGCTCCTGCTCCTCGGCCTCAATCAAGTTTCGACCATGGCGTCAACGGGCGCCCATACCGGCCCTAAAGCCGATTTTGCCGCCGCGCTAGAGCAGGCCCAATGGGCCGGGCAGTATGACTACACCACCGACATTGCCCAAACGCGGCGGTATGGCCCCCGCCTGGAAAATGCGGGGCGCAGCGATAAAGTCAATCGTCTCCAGGTCAACGGCGCGGTCGACCAGCCGGCCGACACCGTCTACCTGAGCCTGGTCGCCCCCGGCCAGGGGACCGCGGCCCTGAAGGTGGTCGCCGGGGTGGTGTATGAGCAGCAGCCCGATAAAAGCTGGCAGCCCCTGCAAGCCGAGGCGTCCGCCCAGCTCTCCGGCTCGAATCTCAGCCCTACGGATATCTTGGCGGCGGCGGCCAACGTGCAGTACGCCACAGCGGCTAACACCCTGCTCCCCGCCGACCTGCTGCCGGCCAACGATCAGGGCCTCACCCGGCTGGCCTTTGACGTGGACGGGGCGGCGTTCGCGGCCGTGCTCAAGCGGCAGATGGAGGCCCAGCTCAAGGCGGAAAACCGCTGGCAGCCCAACATGATGCTGGATTTGGGCCAGATGTACACCTCGATGACCGGGCAGGGCGAACTGTGGATTTCCGCCGAGGGGTTCCCCGTGCGGCAGATGATGGTGCTGACCATCCCCGACCCAAACGGCGACACCCTCACCGCCCAAATTAAGACCACCTTTAGCCACTGGCGCGCCGTTCCCCGCTCGCTTCAAACGCGCTGGCTATCCCTGCTGCCCCCCATCGAAGCCGGTCTCATCCGGCTCATGGCGGTGCTGGTCGTGGCGGCGGGCGTGGTGGCCTGCGTCACCTATCGCGGCTTGCGCCGGGTGCAGGCGGCCCTGTCCATCGCCATTATTACCTCAACGGTCGGTACGCCGCTCGTTAACATCGCCAATGCCTCCCAGGCCATGTCGCTCTTATCCGGCGCGACCCCCGCTGCGGACGTAACGGTTCCCCCCCCGGACGCCGAGGCGGCCGAGGCCCTGCCCACCTTCGCCGAGATGCCGTTTCACCCGCTGCGCCCGCCGCTGGAGAACAAGGTCACCCACATCGCGCCGATTAAAGCCGGCAGCCTCATTCCCCAGGCGCACCCGGCCATGCTCACCACCGGCGTCGATACCGACGGCGACACCCTGACCGATGATGTGGAAATTTTCCGGCTGGGAACCAACCCCACCAGCGTCGATACCGACGGCGACAGCATTAGCGATATAGATGAAGTGCAAGGCTTCAGCGTGGGCGGCAAAACCTGGTATCTGAACCCGAAAAATGTCGACAGCAACGGCGATGGCCGACCGGATACCATTGAATGCCCGCAGCGGGTAAACCTGGACGACCAAAACAACCCGCAGGGCATCGTGGTCTCGGCCTGCCAGGACACGGACGGCGACGGGGTGCCCGACGTGTACGACTTTGACGACGACGCCGACCGCGTCCCGGATGAGGTCGATACCTCGCCCCTGGTTGGGCAGAAGGCCATTGCGGCCGATCCCGGCCTCAGCCTGTTCATCAACGGCCCCACCGCCAATCGCCCGCTGGAAGTGACGCTTGATATTCGCCCCACGAAGGAACAACAGCTCTACTTGGTCGATAACGTCTACAGTTGGGCTAAAAACGACACCGAGGGCCAGATCACCCGCGTCTTGTCCAACACTCTGGCCGATTTCAGCTACCCCGGCAGCAAGGCGGCCAACGGCGACATCATCGTCTCCCCCGCTATGGAGATCACCATCCCCTGGGACCCAACCGCTCCCACCCGCAATCTGCCCATCTCCGGGACCGTCCCCTCGGCGGCCACCGACCCGATTGGCACCTGGCTGGATCAGGGTTTCCTCAACGAATATGGCATCACCGCCCAGCAGCAGACCGATGGTACCGTTGTGCTGCGAGCGCCGCTCAACAGCATCCAGGATACGGTTGGCGACCGGATTGTCGGCTGGCGGGTGGCCCTACCCTACCAGCCTTCAGGTGGCAGTTGGGGAGCGCACCATCAGATGCGGCTGACGTGGAAAGTATCGGCCCTGACCGATAGCTGCCAGCCGCCGAGTGGGGCCAACTATTTTGAGTACTGCGCTGTAACCAACACTCAGCACTGGACGTCGACGGTGACGGTCTTGCAAGAATATTACGAGCCGTTTTATGTGACCGGCATGAGTGTGACCGAAGATGGCGGCCTCGATGCGGCCATAGTGGCCGATGACAGCGCCCTGAGCGATCCCTACGAGCGCGATCTGTGGCATCTGGGGCGGAGTTTAATGACCGCCTTCATCGAGCCGAAAACGCTGCCCGATACCAGCCGCTTCAGCCTGAATGATATCGTGACCCGCTTCAGCGACGGCAGTGGGGCCTCCGCTGCCCAGCGCTGGGGCATCCCGGCCAATGCCTTCACCATCTGGAACCAGCAGTACGCCAACACCCTGCGGGGCGATAATGCCATTATGGAAACAGAGTTGGGCAACGTCCTGCGCTCAACCTATCCCGGCGCGGCCACCAATGACGCCGTCAGCTTGCTCTTTCTACGCGAGGAGAGCAAGCGCGTGGCGATTATGGACAACTCCGCCACGCCCTATATTACGGTCAACGAGGGCTCGGGCGAGGTCGGGGTCAACTTTGGCTCCGGGAACAATACCCTGGAGACCACCCTGCTGACCGTGGCCAGTTGGAAACCCTACCGTTACGATGGAATCCAGTGGGTGGCGGACGGCCTCGACACCTACCTGGAGGGGCGGCGGGCCGGTCTCACCGGGCTGATGAGTAACGCGGCGCTCGACTCGATTGCGGGCGGCTCGGTCACCGACTACACGGCCGCCCAGGAAACGGTCCATACCTTCTTCAAAATATTTTATGCCGCCCTCTATAATGGGCGGGTGGGGGTGGCCAGCAGTAACGGCGCGGTCATCAATGGGCAGCCCCTCGATGACGCCGCTTTGCAATGGGCGGGCGGCGCCGAGCCGGCCCTGACCATGTCCGAGCTATTGATTACCGGTATATACAACGACATTGTGACCGCGACGATCAAGGTCATCGACGGGCAGGCGGTGACGCTAACGGGCTACGCCCCCTTTGATCAGCCTCAGTTTGTGCAGGAGTACGGCCAGTTGGCCATCCAACAGCGGCAGGCGCCGGGCTTGTTTCGGGAGCGCAAGGCGGGCACCACGGGCGCCGGGGCCGGCATCGCTTACCTTTATACCAATTTTTGGACCGGGACCTACGCCAAAAGCAATACCGACATCGGCTTTAACGTCGCCACGGCCGGGGCGGCCATCGCCACGGTGGGGGTGGCGCTATCCATTCTGGGCGTTGTGCTGCAGCGATCAGGGGTGATCAACGCCCAGCAGGCCAACATCATGGACTGGACCGCCAGAGGCATGTCCGTGACCGGGGGGGTGGTTAGTCTCGCCGGGGCGGTCATCCGGTTGCAGAATTTCTACGCGGCGCAGAAGGGCTTAACCCTGGCCTCGGTGGCCGTTCAGAATGCCAGCATGGCCACCATCGAGGCCATCACCTCCGTCACCAAAACAGCGGCGGTCGGGGGCCTCGTCTTTGACATCGCGGTCAATGTCGGGCTGTTCTTGTACATGGTGTACAGCCAGGGCTTAACGCCGGGCAGTATCGGCTTTAACGTGGCGCTGTCGCAGGCCATCGCCGGGCTGGTGGTCGGCTTGGTCGTGTTTGCCCTGTCCTTTGGCCCGGCCGCCCTATTTGTCGCGATTTTCTTTGCGGTCTTTGCCCTGGTCGATTTGATCCTGTTCGCCATCTGTAAGGGCACCCATTCAGACCCGAACAGCTTTCAGTGTATCGGCTACTTGGGCTACTTGACCAAGCTCATCTCTGAGGCCATCTATAAATTCACCGTGCCGATCGATGTCACCAAGCCGGGCCGGTTGAGCGTTGATGTCACGGACGCCAAATTGGTCAACCCCGCCTTAGGCTTCCAGGTGGGCAATGCCATCAGCGTGACCCTGGCTATTACCAACACCATCTCACCGAAGCCGCCGCCATGGCGCTATTCGGTGGTGGGCATCGCCGGGTCTTACCAGGGCAGCGTCCCTAATCAGGTCCTGAAGCGCTCCAACTTTGCCTATTACCTGACCCCCACCAAGAGCGGCGTCCCCACCAATAATCTGGGCCTGGGCGGCGGGGCCTGGACGGATGTGGGCAGCGATGTCAGAGCGCATTTTCAAGCCACCGGCCAGACCACGCTCACCACGGCCGGCATCAACCAGGGCGTATCCTTTTATCTGACCGAGCATGGCGCCCTGCCGCTGCTCAACTGCTGGGGGGCCGGCGGGTATGTCTGTGGCGATGACAACCAGCCGCAGCGGTATGAGAACGCCAGCTATTTTGGCGACCTGGTTAAGTTTGATGTGCTGCCGGCCACCTTTAGCCAGTTTATGACGCTGGCGGGTCGGGGCAACGGCGGCGTGGGCCTGGGGTGGGATGCCCGCTTCCCGGCCTCAATGGACGCCGACGGCGACGGGCTGATCAGCGCCGCCTACGGTGGGGCAGACCCCGACGATCTGACGGACGACGCCGACGGCGACGGCCTGACCGACTACTGGGAGCTGAATAACGGCTTCAACCCCAATGTGGCCGACGGAGACAACGATCATCTGACCGACTATTGGGAGGTCTTCTACGGGACCAACGCCCTCACCGCCGATACGGACGCGGATGGGGTCCTCGACGGCGACGAAGTGTTCCACCCCGCCAGCTACGCCGGCGACCCCAACAACACCGCCGGCAGTTGGTCCGGCGGCTGGTTGACGGCCTATGAGTACAGCGGTACCACCCCCCGCTACACCTTCGTTACAGCCGACCCGCTCCAGCCCGACACCGACTTTGATCAGGACAATGACGGCTATGAGGCCATTTACCAATTCAACCCCCGCGCCCCCTACGCCATCGATCCGCTCAGCATCAAGTCGGCCGATGTCAAAGCCTCGCCGGACAATGACTATGTGGTGGCGGCGGGCAGCTCCTTCAATTATAACGTCCAGGTGAAGAGCAACCTGGACCCGCTCCTCGTTTCCAAGGGGCTGATGGAGGCCGAACTGCCGGAGGACACCGTCCAGCAAACGCAGGCGTTCACCATCACCGGGCAGCAGGTGCTTACCCTCAGCGGCTCGCTCTACGCCAATCCGGCCAACTTCC
This sequence comes from Anaerolineae bacterium, assembly GCA_020433785.1. The sequence continues at coordinate 8,004 of JAGRCC010000537.1, read as the reverse complement.
CCCAGACCCAATCGACCAACGCCACCCTCCGGGCCGGGGCCGTAACCCAGGATGCAAACTTCACCCCGCCTGCTTCCGGCCAGCTTCAGGCCCTGACCCTGGACAGTACCGCCGACGCCAATGGCTACCGATCGCTCTTGGATCGCTCTTCCAACGGCTACACGGCCGCCTGCCAACAGCCGGGTACATTTGATTTCTGCCCCGATTTCAGCGGCGGGTATGCCAATTTCACGGCCGGGGATCAGCAAATCTGGACCTCGGGCTATAACATGCCAGACCTTCAACAGATGTCGGTCAGTGTCTGGGTGCGGCCCAGCCAGGCCTTTGCCACAGACCGCAGCCTGCTCACGTTAGACAACTATCACCCGTATGATGGAACCTATGGCCCCGGCTATTTTGATCTGCTGAACGTTAAGGTCACCGCCAACGGCCTACGGGTCTATACTGACTTCAAGAGCGGCTCGATCTGCCCAACGAGCAGCACCACCCGCGCCAACAGCGGTTCAGACCTGGTCTGGAATCAGTGGAACCACATCGTTATTCGCTACGATGGCTTACAGGCCACCATCTACACCAACGGCGTGCCGGGGACGCCCGTCTCTGTCGCTAACCTGTGCGGCCCGCCTAACCATTTTGTGCTGGGGGAAAGCCAATCCTTTCGCAACGACGCTTTCCTCGGCGGGGTCCGGGATCAGGTCATCTATAGTCGCGCCCTGTCGCCGGCGGAAATCCAGCGTGAGTCATCAACCGGGTATCGCAGCTTTGAGTACAAATTCGACGAAGCGCCCACCTCGACGGTCTTCAATGACACCCGCTACTCGTTCAACATGAACTGTAATGCCTATCTTGAGCTTTGCCCCAAGGCGGGGTTATCCTCGCTGAACAATCAGGCCGTCTTCTTCGACGGCAGCGGCCCCTATGGCGGGCAAAACACCCAGCTAGGCTCACAGCGGGTGGCCGGCGACTATGGCCTGGGCACGCCCACCGAGAGCGATGTCTCCTTCACCCTCATGGGCTGGGTCAACGCCACCACCTGGAGCGGCGCCCGCGATGTGATTGCTGTTCAAAGTTATCACTACGGCACGGTCATCAGCAGCCCCTACAACTATACCATCTATTATCCCCCCTACACCCTCGCCTACCGGGATGTATTGGGCGGCTTTGGGGCCAGGAATGGTAAGCCGTTTATGGCGGGCTACAGCCCCGGCAACAAGACCGTCACCGGCTACACGGCGTCGGGCAGCCCGACACTGACCCCCAACAAGTGGTATCACTTAGCATGGCAGCGCGATAAGGTCAATAACGTGGTGCGCATGTTCGTCGATGGCGTGCAGGTGGCCGAACTACCGGCGACAACGTTTGTTGTGCCCTACTACGGCTATCTAAACCTGGGCGGGAACTTCCCCGGCGACTGGTATGATAACTACCAGGGCTATCTGGACCACCTGGTCATCGTCAACCGGGTGATGAGCGTCGCCGAAATCCAGGCCGTGATGGCCGAGTCGCCCATCCTGAACCTGCACCTGGATGAGGAGGCCGGCGCGGCCGGCTTCAGCAACGGCGGTTGGGGTAACCTGACGGTCAGTTGCTCAACCTGTCCCACCGCCGGCGCCCGAGGCCATGTGCGCGAAGCTCCGGTCTTTGAGAACGGTCAGGCTCTGACCATCGGTGGCCCTGATCTGGCCTCGCTGGACGGGACGGACTACGCCATCACCCTGTGGGTCGAGCCTGACTTTGACCTGACGACGGAGCAAAGGCTGTTCCAGCACAACGGCCTGGAACTGAGCCTGTCGCCGGACAACCGTGTGACCTTCTGCGATAACTCAACCACAACCTACACCAGCGGCCTGGCCGTCGGGCTGAAGCGCTGGACACACATCGCCATTATCAACACCGCTCTGGGCAACCCCACTATTTACATCAACGGGCAGCCCGATGTGACCGCCTCCAGCAGCGTCGTGCCGGGTAACTGTAGCAGCAGCAGCACCCAGGTCGGCGGCAGTTTCATCGGCAAGCTGGATGAGGTTGCCTTCTACAGTCGTCCGCTGGTGGCGGCCGAGGTCGCCGATCAGTATGACTATCAGGCTCGCTGGTTCGATTCCCGCATCCGGCCCACCGTCCTGGTCGATAACGACCCACCGCAGGTGTCGGTGAACCTGGCCAGCCCCTATCTGAACAACGCGCCCGGCCAGCAGCTCCTCATCTCCGCGCCGGATGGCGGGGTTGGTTTCAGCATTATGCTGGTTGACATGGTAAACAGCAGCGGCGGCACCATTCCGCTCGGTGACGACCCGCCCGGATCGCGCGTCGCCAGCGTGACCCCCTATCTGGCGTCGCTCCCCGGCGGCCTGCCCCACGGGCCGTATACCCTCCGGGTTCAAGCCTATGATAAAGCGACCTTCAACCGTAAGATTGAGCAGACCATTTTCATCGATGCCAAGCCGCCGGTCGCCTCGCTGAATGCGCCGGGCGGCATTGCCGCGGTCAATGATGTGGACCTGAGCGTCACCCTCAACGGCTCCATCAGCGATGCCGACAGCGGGCTGGACAACGGCTCGGTGGTCGTCCGGCTGGTGGAAAACGGCGTCGCGGTCAATGAATACCAGTCGGCCACGGTCAGCGGCGGCCAGTGGACGGCGACGCTGCCCTTCGGGACGCTGCCCTATGGGTCCTATCAGGTGCAGCTTATGGCCGAAGATAAGGTCGGCAACGCGTTTGATGGAATACTCGGCACGGTCAAACTGAACGGCCGCTTGCCGCAAGGCGGTGTCCTGCTGGCGAGTACCGTCATCAGCAGCAGTAATACCACCCTGCATGGCTTTGCCCACAGCCTGCCCTATCCCAGCAATCCGGGGCTGTACCTGCCCTTTGTGGGTTTAATGCCGCTGGCCGATGGCTCCGGCAATCTGCGGACGCCGGAATGCATCACCTGCCCCACCACCGGGGTTAGCGGAAAAATCGGCGAGGCGGTTCGCTTCGCCGGAGCCGGCGATACGCTTCAGGTGGTGACCAACACCGTCACCTCTAGCGAGTCTAGCCTGCTGATGTGGCTCAAGCCGGATTGGAGCAGCGGCAGCAAGGGCTACGCCCCCACCCTGGCGACAGCGAATGGCAACACCCTGACCATTGCTGACAACCTGCAATCGATGACGGTCGATAACGGCAGCAGCAGTCAAACCGTGCCGTTGGCTATGACCACCAACACCTGGCATCATCTGGCCTTGGTCTCCAACGGCACAACCTGGACGGCCTACCTCGACGGGCAGGCAACCGGGACCATCACCCAGTCGGTGACCTTGGGGCTGCCGCTGACCCTCAGCGCCAATACGCAGGGCTTTAGCGGCGACCTCGACGAGGTGCTGTGGTATGATTTTGCCCTGGACCCGGAAGAAATCTACGACATTGCTAACCCGCTCAACCTCGGCGTTGATCAGGCCAAGCTTAACTTGCGCTCGCTGATCACCCAGCAGGACGACTTCCGCAGCCTGACTCTCGACCAGCCGGGCAGCAACTTTAGCACGTGGTCCTACACCATCCCCGATCAAGTGGAGGCGCCCTACAATATGGACATCACCGTGAGCGATGCCAACGGGGTGACGGCCAACATTGGCCCGGTCTGGACAGGTCTGATTGATACCATCGCCCCCCGGCTGACGCTGGGGGCCAGCTTCGACAACGCCAACGATCAGGTCACCATTACCTGTGGCGCTGACGACTATTTCATGAATGACGCCAGTTGGGTCTGTTCGCTGGGCAATGTCCCCACCGCCACGGCTCAAACGGCCGGGTGGTATACCAACACCTTTAGTCAATCCCAAACCATCCGCCTGGATGCCGGCCCCGGCACATTGGCTTCGCAGGCCGCCACCCTATACGCCTGCGATACCGTCGGCCAGTGCAGCAGCAGCGTGGTTGATAAGCCGGGCAACGGCGGACTGGCGACGATTACCGGCATCGAGGAGTATATGCTGGTCTACCAGCTCGATGTGCCGACCAATACCGACTATCTGCCCAGCCTGCCCGCCTACACGGTAGACCGCTCCGCGCAGGTCCCCGCCTTTGACCGGGTGGCCTATTACCTGGAGCTAGACGACGGCGCGAACCGCGACTGGGTCTATGTGTCGATGGACGCCTTCACCAGCGACCCAACTGCAATTGGCGTCCCGCTGACCCACACCTTTGAGCAGACGACCAGTAATCTGATCGTGCTGTCGAACGTACCGGGCGTAACCGTCGGCGGCCCCTTCCCTGAGGGGAACATTGAGTTTTGGAGCGACTGCTACACCCCCCCCGCCGACTCCGGGCTGGGCGGCAGCAGCGCGGTGAATGACTTCGATGATACGCGGGGCGGCGTCCCCGACTGCTACGGCTCGATGCAGGTCCACCGGGCCGCGGTCGGCGAAACGCTGTTCGCCTGGAATGACTGGGCCACCGCCGGTACGGACGATCTGGGTATCGGCAACAATAGCGGCACCCACCCGGACTGGACCGGCGAAGCCAATGCCACGAATTGGCTGACCCGCACCCTTTACGCTCTGGTACGGCCCACCGTTGTGGTCACGCCGGATAATTACACCGTTACGCCGGGGATTCCGCTGACGGTCGCTGCGCCGGGGGTGCTGGGCAATGATGACCCGGTGATTATCACGGCCACTTTGTCCGTGTCGCCGACGCGGGGGACGGTCGCCTTGCAGCCGGACGGCAGCTTTGTCTATACGGCGACGCAAACCGGGGCCAATGACAGCTTCAACTATATCGGCCAGGATGGCTATGTGCTGGCTCAGGAAACCACCGTCAGCCTGAATCTGGGGGCGACCAGTTGTTTTGTCGAAACCAACGGCGACAGCCTGACCGACGCGGCCAGCGCCGACGCCTCCGCCCTACGCAACGCGATTCAAGCGGCTAATCCGGGCGACTTGATTAAAGTGGCGGGCACGTGCGCCGGAGTGAACGGCAACCAGGTGCTCATGATAGACAAGCCGATAGCCATCGACGGCGGCTACTCCGCCACCAATTGGCTGGCTCCGTCCGACCCGGCGACTTACAAGGCCACCATCGATGCCCTCAATGCCGGGGTGGTTATCAGCATCACCACCAGCGGGGTGCTGACCGCGCAGGGCTTGATTGTGACCAACGGTTACAATAATAGTGCGTACCCGAACTCTTACTATGGGGCGGGTATCCGCAACCTGGGCCGTTTGACCCTGTCTGAGGCTGACATCAGCCAGAACACGGTGGTTAGTTATGGTGGGGCGGGGATATACAACGAAAATTGGGCGTCATTGACCAATGTGCTGGTTGAAGCCAATCAGGCTAACTCGAACGGGGGGATACTCAATTTCGGGGGCACAATTTATATTGACCAGAGCCAACTTGTGGGGAACACGGCTGCTCTGGGCAACGACCAGCTTGATGGCGGCCCGACGGCTTACATGTTTGTGACCGACAGCGTCATCCGCGACAATACCAATCGTGGGGCCATCGCTAACTACAGCCACCTCAGCCTGGATCGGACGGCGATTATCAACAACGAAGCGAACTTCAGCGCGGCCGTGACCAACCGGGGGGTGTTGACGATGACCAACAGCACGGTCAGTGGCAACCGCAATTTAAGCAGCTTCCCCGATAGCCCCTCGGGGGTGGAGTTAATAGCGGATAACAGTATCAGCATCGTCAAGTCGTTCCTTATTCGCAACAGTACCATTGTCAGCAATACCGGGCCAAACAGCGCCAGCATTCCCGGTGTACAATATCTATTCCGCACGGGTGAGGGGTCCAACGGCTTGTTTGAAGGAACGGTTATCGCCAACAACGGCAGCCTCGATTGTCTGGGGCGACTGGATTATGGCACCGTGTCCTTCTCCAGTCTGATCACCGGCTCGATCTACAACGTCGCCTCGGACAGCAGTTGCGACTTCCCTGTCATCACCCCCGACCTGAACCCGATTCCCAACCTGACCTCAAACCTCGCCGCTGAGCAGGTGCACGTGCCGCAGAGTACCAGCCCCCTGCTCGATGGGGTGCCATTGGGCCAAGCCGGTTGCGGTACCGATTTGGTAATCGACCAGCGCGGCCAGCCTCGCGGCAGCGACTGGGGCTGCGACATCGGCGCGGTGGAGACCCAGTACAGCGACTTCCAGAGCATCACCTTGAGTGTAACGCAAGGCGTCAGTACGACCTTCGGCGGGCCGGTGCAGGCCATCGCCAACGTGGTCAATGACGGCGGCTGCTTAACCGGCCTGACCGTGGAGCGGTTTAACACCACCCATCCCCAGGCCGACTCGCTCATCGCCCCCGGCGTCTATTGGGTGATGACGCCCCAGGGCACCTGTGTCGATGACGGTACGGACGGCTTCTTGGTCGATGTCACCTTGCCCTTTACCAACCCGGATGCGAACGACCTGCTGTGTCGCTACACTGGCGCCGGCCAGAATTGGGACTGCGGCGCCAGCAGTTTTAGCAGCGACCGCATTACGCGCACGGGCGTCGCTCAGTTTGCCTCGGCCTGGGCTATCGGCAACAATCCGCCCGATTCCGTCACCATCTTGATGCCGCCTCCTGGCGGAACCTTGACCCTGAATCAGGCCACGCCCGCCACCGTTGCCGGGACATCCTACGATGGCAACGGCGTGTTGACCATCACCGTCACGGCCAATGATGTCCCGCTAACGCCGGTGGCGGGCGGCGGCGTCAACAGCCTGCCCTGGTCCGTGGTGTGGACGCCCACCGTCCGTGGCCTCTACACCGTGACCGCCGCCATGACCGACCAACTAAGCAACATCGTGACCGATACCATCACCCTCTTCATCGAGGACGAGCCCATCGGCGGGCTAACGGCGATCAACGACAGCCCCACCAACCTGAACCAGACCACCACCTTGACCGCCTCAATTACAGCGGGTACGGCGGTGAGCTACACCTGGGCCTTTGGCGACGGGGCCGTGGCGCAAGGACAGGTGGTCAGTCATACCTACGCGGCCGCCGGCGTGTACACCGCCACCGTCACCGCCACCAACACCCTGACGCCGCAGCTGACCACAACGGCGGTCACCATCAACAATCTGACGGACCTGACGCTTCAGAAAACGGCGGCTCCGGCGCTGGTCGCGCCCGGCTATGCGGTCACCTACACCCTGAGCTTCAGCAACAGCGGCCCCGGCATCGCCTACAACATTGCCCTAACCGATGCGGTGTCGCTTAATATCACCAATACCGCCGTGATCAGCCAGAGCGATGCGCCGCTAACCCAGCAGGGCGGCAGCCGCTACGTATGGCAGATCGCCGCCTTGCCGCCGGGTCAGGGTGGGGTCATCACCGTTACCGGGCAGGTCTCGGCGGTGCTGCCCGCGCAGCAGATACCCAACACGGCGACCATTGCCACCACCAGCCCGGAGGTATCCACCGCGAATAACACGGCTTCGGCCAGCGTCACGGGCTATAGTGCGCCGCTCCTGCTCGGCTTTAACCCGCGGGCTCAGGACGTGCCGCTCGGCAGTGGCGTCTCGCTCTTCTACAGCGGGCCGATGAACGCCAGCACCATCACCAGCCGGACCGTCGTGGTTCACAGCGACTTCCAGGGGCAAATCACGCAAACCTACAATGTCATCAACGGCGGGATCAGCACGGTCCTCTTCAACCCGATGCGGCCCTTCCTGCCCGGTGAGCAGGTCCAGGTGAGCGCCACAACCGGCCCCCAAAGCCTCATCGGGATGCAGGTCGTCACCCCGACGGTGTGGCAGTTCACGATGGCGGCTCCTCAAGGGACGGGCATATTCATCTCACACCCGATCAGCCCCACTTTCGGCGGCGGCAACAGCACCGATGTCGCGCTGGGCGATGTCGATGGCGACGGCGACCTGGATGCCGTGGTCGCCAACGACGGCGCGGCCCAGACGGTGTATCTCAACAACGGGCAAGGGCAATTTAACTCCCTTGCTGATAGCACCTTCGGCGGCGGCGACAGCCGCAGTCTGGCGTTGGGGGACGTGGATGGCGACGGCGACC
>JAGRCC010000536.1 GCA_020433785.1 Anaerolineae bacterium | reverse complement strand
CTATGGGAAAAATTCAAGAAGCACAAGATGTATTGAAAGCGCTAGGATTGCCTGCGAGTCAGCAGAACGAAATGTCGGCGTTAACCTTGCTGGTTATGGCTCAACTTTCGGAAAACACGCCTTGGGAAGAAGCCAAACGCCAAAGTGTGCGGATCCACGACATTTTATTAGCAATGAAAGAACGGTATGATCGCGATTATGCTGAAAATACGCGTGAAACCATCCGCCGCCAGGTAATTCATCAATTTATCCAAGCCGGTTTGGTCCTGCGCAACCCTGACGATCCCAAATTACCGACAAATAGTCCCCGTACTCACTATGCATTATCTGACGTGGCTTTAGCTACGATTCGCACTTATCAAACGGATAATTGGGCACAATCCGTGCAATCTTTCAATGAAAATAAAGGGGCGCTTCTTGAACTTTATCAGAAACACCGGCAACACCATCGCGTGCCGTTAACTCTGGCGAATGGAGAAGAATATCATCTATCGCCGGGTCGGCACAACGAATTACAAGTTGCCATTATCGAAGAATTTGGGCCACGGTTTGCGCCGGGAGCAACACTCTTATATTTAGGTGACACAGAAAATAAAACGCTGATATTTGACAGGCCAAGTTTGGAGAAGTTGGGTATTCCCGCTTCAAATCACGATAAACTGCCGGACATTTTGCTTTATGACGAACTGCGAAATTGGCTGTTTTTACTCGAAGCCGTTACCTCACATGGCCCGGTGTCTCCCAAACGCTATGTAGAACTGGAAACTATGCTTGAGCAAAGTTCAGTCGGTCGCATTTATGTCAGTGCTTTTCTTGATTTTGCTACCTTTAGAGGGTTTTTATCAGAAATAGCCTGGGAAACAGAAGTCTGGCTGGCTGAATTGCCTGACCATCTTATCCATTTTAACGGAGACCGATTTTTAGGACCACGAAACTAATGGGAAGTTGGTATTACCCTGCTGGTTAATCTTTTACCTCACAATCCACCGGCTCGTCATTAGCGATGGCTTCATACAAGCGACGGGTGGCGGGGGTGGGACTTTCGCCGAACAGTTCTTCGAACAGTGTCAGGCAGTCGCGATAGACTTTGAGGGCTTGGCCTTTATCGTGGTTGCAGGCGTGATAGCGCATCAGGCGGCGATAGGCGCTCTCCAGCATAGGATCTTTTTGCAGGGCCAGTTCACACGGGCTGATAGCATCCTGATAGCGGCCCAAGGCCGCGTAGGCATCGGCTAAAAGAACGAGCAGATCGCGGAATTCGGTGATGATTTCTCGCCGAATGTTGATTGCCCAATCCTCGTAGCGATTCTCGGCCAAGAAGTCGCCTTGGTAAAGAGCGCAGCCTCGTTCCAATTCAACGATGGCTTCAGACCATTGACCGGCACGAACCAGATCACGCCCCTGGCGTAGGTGCTGACGAAAATCGCTTAAATCCCAGGTCACCTGACCGCTCAGTTCAAAGAAGTAACCGTTAACGGTGCGGATAATAAAGTTAGAGTCACGCGGCTCGCTGTCCGGTTCCAAGGTGCGGCGCGCATTGCTGATCAGCGGCAGCAGCTTTTTGCGGCCACCCAATTCATCCGAATCGGGCCACAGGCGGGTGATCAGTTCATCGGCCGGTACGGCGCGGCCGCCCCTGGCGCGTCGAATCAGCAGCAGCTTAACCACTGTCTCAGCTTGAGGGCGCTCCCAACTTTCGATGAGTTTGCCATCGCGCCAGAGGCGGAACTGGCCGAAGGTTTGAATCCGCAGCGCCGGAGCCTGGGTGGCCTGCTCAACCGCCCGTCGAATCGCGTTGGTGCTGAAACGTTGTTTTTCGATAAAATCAATAATCGGATAGTTCTTGAGTAAATCGGCCACGTCGCCGGGACCGGCCTGGCCGCTGAGAATCACGACTTTGGTATTGGGTTGGACTTCGCTCAAATGATCGAGCAGCAGCCAGCCCTCACTGGAGGAAAGCGGTAAATTGACTTTTTGCAGCTTCAAATCCAGGATAACCAGGTGAAAGCTTTCTCGCTCCAGTTCCAGCAGCGCTTCTTGCGCACTTTGAGCCAGCCGCCAGAAGCAGCCAATCTGGTCGAGCGCGGCGGCAACGATATTTTGCCAATCTTCCCGATTTTCGACGATGAGCACCCGGGGCGCATTGACGGCGCGTTCGGGCGGCGGCGGGCTGAGGCGCGGCGCTGGTTGGCCGGACTGATCCGATGGTTGCAGCGCACCGACTGACAATTCGACGTCTGCTTGCTCCCCCACAAATTCGTGGATCAGGTTGCTGAAGGCCACAGGGTCCCAATTTTCTTTGAATAGAACGGGCGAATCGGGTGAAAGTTGCTGTAAGCTGGCTTTCATATCGCGAGTAAAGGAACCGGTAATGATCACAACCGGCATCTCCGGCTCGATTTTGCGAATCTTTTCGACCACGCTCAACCCCTCACGGTTAAAGCGGTTGCCCATATCCAGCACCGGATCGACTATCGCCAGATCAAACTTTTTGGTTCCAAGCGCCGTCAAGGCTTCTTCATAAGAGGTGGCCGGGTGCGGGGTATACCCTTCACGCAGCACCGATTCGTACAGAATACCTTGCCAGTCGGCTCGATCTTCAACGACGAGAATATTGGGTTGGTGACTCATTAGATCCTCCATTTTTTCGCAATAATTAAGCTTGCCATGGATGCAGTAACAACGTAAAGGTGGTTCCATTTTCGGACGTATCAAAGGTGATTGATCCGTTAAATTGGTGAACGAATGTTTCAACCAGCCACAAGCCAAACCCCAGGCCGGACTTGGTGGAAACGCCCGGTTTGAAAATATCAGCTTTCAATTCCGGGGGAATACCAGGACCATTATCGTTGATAGTGATTTTTACTTGCCCACCCACAGTTAAACCGGTCGAAATCTTAATTCTGCCACCGGCTTCGGCGATGGCCTGGATGGCGTTGGACAGCAGATTATGAAACACGGCTTGCAAGCAGCGCTCATTGGCTCTGGCGAGAGGCACCGTTTTGTCATAATTTTTAGTGAGTTTGATGTGTCCCGGCTGCCAGCAGCTTTGAATCGCTTGATCGAGGCACAGGTGAATATCGGTCGGCGACAACTCCGGGGGATCGAGCGGGTCGCGCAGCCGGTGAATCAGGTCGATGGCTTCTTCGGCGTTCTCGCGAATTTGGCCGATCATCTTCTGGAAGAGCGGGGCTTGAGGCGCGGACAGAGGATGGTGTTCCAACGTTAACGCCCAAACCCGGATTGCGCCTACGATGTTGTTCATCGTATGGCCCATATCCAGGATGACGGCCGCCATTGCGCCTCGGGTTTCGGCGGTGATGCGCCGCGTTTGCTCATCGGCCAGGTGCTGATAAGCCCGCACCAATTCATCAAATAGGCGCGCGTTGTGAATGGCGATGGCGGCCCACTGGGTAAACTCGATCAACAGATCGAGATGCTGCTGTTTGAAGGCCTGACCATCGGTTCGATTGAGCGCTTCAACCACGCCGATAACTTCGCCATTAACTTTGAGCGGCACGCACAGCAAGGCGCGTGTTTCGTAACCGGTTTGGGCCGCAACTTCGCGGGAGTAGCGCGGATCAGCCCGAGTATTGTTGACCAAAGCCGGTTTATCGTGCTCGGCCACCCAGCCGGCGATACCTTGCCAGGGGTGGCTTAAGCGAATATCCGCATCCCCTTCATTGGTGTGGCGCAGAACCAATTCGCTGGTTTTATCATCGATGAGGAAGACGGAGGTGCGCTCTGTTTTCAAAACCGAGTTGACGCCTTCGATATTGACCCGCAGGACGTGATCGAGGTCGAGACTGCTGGTTAAGGCGCTGCCAATCTCACTCAGATAGGTCAGGTGGATGGTTTTGGCCTGCATCTGATTGTAGTGAGTGGCGTTTTGCACGGCCAGTCCAATGATCTGGGCGATGCCGACCAGCAGGTTGATCTCTTCCTGGCCCACCGTGTGAGCCGCGGACCACATCACGGCTAGCGATCCGGCTATTTTATCCCCGGCTTCGATTGAAACCAGGGCCATCGCTGCCATACCGGGAATCATCTCATCTACATTCCGGTTCAAATGATCGGCCGTGGTCTCCGCGTTCACCACAAAGGGAGCGGTTATCTGGCCGGTTAACAGTTGATTAGATAGGTTTTCTAAGGCCAACTGCTGTTGGTGGGCTAACCGGCGCTGTGGCCCCAGCCCGCGAGTAATTTGCTCCGGAAACGAGTCGGCTTGCGGCAGCAAATAAGTCAACCTGATGGCCCCGGCATCAGCATTGAGGGCGGCCAGAGATTTTTCCAAGCCGGTGTTGAGGACCGTCGGCAGGCCGAGTGTTTGGCTCAAGGCCAGCGAGATTTGATTGAGCGCGCGCAGACGTCGAGCCTGGCTGGCCTCTTCGTACAGACGGGCATTTTCAATGGCGATGGTGGCTGAGGCGGCAAAGGCTGACAGCAGCGTTTCATCGCTGCGGCTGAAGCCGGACGGGCTTTTTTTGTTGAGAACCTGCAAAACGCCCAGTGAGCGCCGCTCCGATTGCAGCGGCACGGCCAGCAGCGAGCGCGTGATAAACCCGTACTCGACTTCGCCGAACCAGCGGTCATCTTGGGCGACATTGCTAATGCAAACGGTCTCCCCTGTGGAGACAACCCAACCGGCCAGCCCTTGGTTGCTCCGCAGGCGAGTAGGAATATCGACTCGTTCGCCGTTGGAAATTGAAGTGGCAAAGTAAAGTTCTGTGCCTGGGGCGTCCAACAGCAGGACCGAGCCTGTCTCGACGTGGAGCATGCGGGTGGCCTCGCGCACAATTCGGGTTAGAACTTCGTCCAGGTCAAGCACCTCAACCACGCTCCGGCTCAACTGATTTAGCAAGGCTAATTCATCGAGCTGGCGCTGGTGGGTTTGGGCCCGATTAATCGCCAACGCTGCCTGGGTGGCAAAAGCGCTCAAAAAATCCAAATCGGCCTGGCCAAAGATGGCCTGGCGGGGGTGATCGATGTAAATGAGACCAACTAATTCTTGAGCGATTTTGAGTGGGACCGCCAGCACAGATCGCACGTTTTTATATTCGGCGGTGTCGCTGCCGGCGACAACTTCAAAGCGGCGATCGCCAGGCAAATTTCTAATCAGGCGCGGCTCCCCTTTGACCAGCACATCTTTAATAACCGTTGTGCTAACAAAACTGAGCGCCTGTTCCACCTGATTGTCATCCAACTCCTGCCCCTGTTTAACCGCAATGTGCTGAAGCGACCGTTCGTGGTCATCGCTGAGCAAGAGCAAGCCGCGGTGGCCGCCGGTCAAATTCAAGGCCCGATCAACCACAAATTCTAACAGATCCGGCAGTTGGTAAACTGAATTCATCAACCCGATCAGTTCATACAAGCTGTTCAGGCGTTCGTTGGTTAAATTCTCTTTGGCTTTGGATGATAGGTTCAAAACCACGCTTATACCTCAAGGGTTAGGCCATCATAGGCCACCAATACTTCGCAGGCGCTGCGGCCATTATGACGACGCATTAAATAGGCTTCGGCTTGTTCCCTGGCGCTCCAAATCTTTTCATCAGTACTGGTTGGATCGTGGTGAAATAGAGCCAGTCGCTTAGCTTGGGCCCGATGGGCCAGTTCAGCTCCCATCATCGCGGTGCTGTGTCCCCAATCAGGTTTATCTAAGACTTCGCTCAGACTATACTGGGCGTCGAAGATGAGCAAGTCAGCGTCGCGAAAGAATTCAACGTAGGCTTCGGTGCTATCCGGATCGACTCGTTTGTACTCGGAGTCGGTGGCCATGACCAGGCACGAGCAGCCATCTTCAATTCGATAGCCGTAGGTGAGGCCGGGATGAGATAGGCGCATCGGATAAATTCGAAATTTTCCAATTTGAAGCCATTCCTCCGGTTTAATGGGGACAAAGGCAAATTCGGCACTCATGTAGTCAACCGGCACAGGAAAGTAATTGACGTGCTGCTGTTGGTTCAGTCGCTCGGCCAAATCTTCAAAAGGACTGTAAAAGGTGAACCGATTGCCGGGAACAAACGCGGGGCCGAAAAAAGGAAACCCTTGAATGTGATCCCAATGGGTGTGGGTCATGAGAATATCGGCTTGGTGATGACCGGCGGCAAATCCTTTGTCGAGCAAGTCAAGCCCCAACAGCCGCAGCCCGGAGCCGGCGTCGAGAATCAAGAGTTGGTCGCCGCTACGGATTTCAAGGCAGGTGGTATTGCCGCCCACCGGCTGCTGCAATGGCAAAGGCAGTTGGGCCAAATATCGATCAACCACCGCTTTGTCGGTTAAATCTAGTCCAGCGGCTCCGGCCAATACCTGTCGATATTTTCGCCGTAGCGCCTGCGAGGAGAGTGCAGTGGGAATAGAGCCGCGGGTTCCCCAGAATTTTATATACATTATCGGTCTCCGCCTGATTATTTCGGACCACTATGATTAATAGCTATATTGATTATAGCCTATAAAAGTTGCAAAAACCTTGCAT
>JAGRCC010000535.1 GCA_020433785.1 Anaerolineae bacterium | reverse complement strand
AAGTTGCCGATAATCAGCAGCCCGATCAGCGCCAAACCGGTTGACAGCAGCACACCGTTGAGCAGCCCGGCCAGAACCAGCGCCCCCACCTCGTTCCATTCTAACGAAAGATTAAACACATAAGCAATGCCGGCGTTGACCGCGCCCACATAGATACCGGCCAGAATGACTCCGCTCACTCGCTGGCCTCGCCCTAAGGCTAAAGCGCCGGTCCAGCCGCTCAAAACCAAAAAAGGGACAAGGCCCTTGCTATCCTCAACGGAGATATAACCGGCCAGGAAGGCCAACACCGTACAGAGAATAAAGGCCAGTTGGGCGTCGATGAGAATAACAATCATCATGGCTAGAGCGGCCATTGGATAGAGATAGGCCACAAAGCCGCCATAGGGGATCATCACTTTGGCCAGGGCGATAAAAGCGAGAATAAATAGGACCAACAAAATCAAGCGCCGGCTATCGGCCAGAATTTTGGGGGCGTACTGGATCAAATACACACTGATGATCACTGTAATCAGCAGCATCAAGACCAGGGGGGCAATTACATTTTCTTCCCAACTAAAGCCCGGTTGGTTAGTCTGAAGCGCATCCAGTTTTTCCAAGGTTCGGGGATCGACGATGTCACCGGCCCGGATAATCAGTTCATTTTCCTCGACGGTCACCTGAACCGGTTCAACGGCTTCAACGGCGGCCTGTCGCTCCGATTCTGTGCGGATTTCATCCGGAAAGGTATTAGGTTTGATCAAATCTTCAACGATATCCACAATCACCATCGACTGCTGGTCTGGGGTGTCGAGGGCGACTTTGGTGGGCAGCAGCCGGCGGGTAGTGACGACCTGGCTATCCTTGATTTCGTCGCGCATGGCTTGATCAAGAATCGACAGCGCCTCTAATCGCGTTTCCGCCCAGGCGGTTTCATCCATAATTAAAATTTGATCGATCACGGTATCGGATAAATTTAGGTCGGGGATGGCCGCGATCCATTTGAATTTATCGGCGACCGAGCCGTAGGGATCGGCTCGAACGGTTTCCAGGTAATCGAATATTTTCCGAAGGCGGTCAACTTGCTGCCGGGCCACTTTGGGATCAGGCGCACTAAAACGGGTGGGAATCGACGTTCTGGCTCGCTCACGCTCCGAGTCGGTCTCTATGTCGCTAACGTAGGAAAACTGGCGGGGGGCCACAATGTCTTGAGGGGCAACACTGCCGGTACTTAACTCAACCACATCTTGCGCAAAAAACTGAAAGACGATAATAAATGTCCCCGCCACGGCAAAAGTCACGGCAATGAGGATGGCTCGTAAAATCTTACGCCTGGATATTCGATGACTGGATTCTGACCTAATCGTATTATCCATGAGTATTTTGATCCTTTGTCTCTGGCGTTTGTCCCCTCAGATCAAGGTCGGTTGGAAACAAACGCCTGCCAACTATCACAATATTTGTGTCACCGACTGAGGAGTTGGCGCACAATTTGATTGACGGTCTTACCGTCGGCCTGGCCTTTTAAATCGGCCATAACTTGCTTCATTACTTGTCCCATGCCTTTGGCATCGGTGACATTGAGCGCGGTAATAACCTCCTGGACTTTGGCTCTAATTTCTTCCTCAGACAGTTGAGCCGGTAAATAGGTTTCGATCACTTCTAACTCAGCGGTCTCTTGCGCGACCAAATCGCTGCGACCGGCTTTTTCAAACTCGGCGATCGAATCGCGCCGCTGCTTGGCTTGTTTACTCAGCACCCCGATTATAGCCTCATCATTGAGTTCACCGCCCGCCTCAATTTCGGCATATTTAACAGCCGACTTCAACGAGCGCAGAGTCGCCACTAACTCTTTATGACCGCTTTTCATAGCAGTCTTTAGATCGGAATTGATTTGATCGATAATGCTCATATGGCTTGCATCCTTTTGGCTATGGGAGTTTTTACAGTCTAAAGCAAGGAAAATAGTGGATGATAAAGGCCCGTATACCACTACTGGGTAAAACTGTATTATTTTGGGCGGGTAGAGTTTGTTTTTTGGCTTTGAATTGAGAATGAAGTGATTTCAATCGTTATCAACTTCAATGGTGCTGGTCGGCTAAAGGATCATCTCTTAATAATTCTACTGCGTGCGGCAGCGCTGGCAAAATAGTCGCCAAATTTTCGCGAACGGCTTTGGGGCTACCGGGCAGGTTTATAATCAGGGTCCGCCCGCGAATTCCCGCTACCATTCTCGATAGCATGGCGTGCGGTGTAACCGCCAAACTGTCTCTCAGCATGGCAAAAATCAGCCCCGGCGCTTCTTTTTCAATAACCAGCCGCGTGGCCTCCGGTGTTACATCACGCGGTGCGAAGCCGGTTCCTCCGGTGGTAAGGATGAGATCGACCTGCTCTTGCTCAACCCATTGTAGGAGGGTCATTTTGATCAGGTCGATCTCATCGGGTATCACCGCTTTTTGTTCAACTTGCGCTTCAAGTTGGGTGGTGACCACATGTTCGATAACCGGACCGCTCTTATCTTCGTAGGAGCCGGCGGCGCCTCTATCGCTGATGGTTAGGATGCCAACGGTTATCTTGCGGGTCATTGTACNNCGGTGGAGGCTTCTTCCTCGGCATTGATCGACTCGATGAGTTTTTGCCACGGACCGTGGATGCCATCTTCTGTTACGCCGTAATAGATATGCAGTTGCCCATTGGTTTCCCGCTGCACCAGATCATAACGAGTCTGTCCGCCGCGCTTATATTTTTTACAACAGCCGATATCGCCGTGCCACTCCACTCTTTTGACATCGAAGGCGTTTGATTCGTGTTCGGTCAAAGCATATTGCCACAATCGCCGAGCTGACTGGCGCGTGACATTGTGTACAATATTCCCGTTACGTAGATCTCTGAGGGTATAGAAATTTTTACCTTTGCGCATTTCGGTCGATACAATTTCAACCCCTGTCTTTGGTTCGGGCGTTAACAGGTCGCCCGGTTCTTGGTTGTTGTTGGAGCCGTCCGGCGTGGGAGCGACCGTTTCATCGGGCTCATCTTCCTTTATATCGAGACTGCGTTTCACCAACGCGACAATTTCATCCCGCACGGCCAGGTTCGTGTCGGTTTCGTCCCGCACATAAATCTTGTAGTCGTCGATAACGTAGGGCGAATTATTGCCAACCGGCACGGCAATTTGCAGAATCTTTTTGCCCTGCGTTTCCTGCTCATCGATTTCGATTTCCAGCGGCGGAGTAATCTTTTTTTCGACTTCGTTGCGAATTAATTTAATGGCATTGGCCGGTTTATTAATGCCAATCGCCCCTTCTTTGGAATTATCGGACACGCCTACAAAAATTGTGCCGCCATTGGTGTTGGCAAAAGCGCAAATATCACACAAAACGGCATAGAGATTCCCGCCCCGGCGCGTTATCGATTCGTGGAATGATTGCACAATATTAGTGCCCTGTTTCCGAGCCGCCTGCACATGATCAAATGGAGCCTGTTTTGGCCGATATGGCCGCGTTCTGGAAAAATCGCTGCTAAGAAAAAGATGCTTGATCGCTTCAAAGCTAAGTTCCGGCAGGTTGAATTCAGTAGCCCGGTCGCCCACACCCAACCGATTTTTATCGAACGGATCTTTATGCAATCGGTGCGCATCGGAGCCTTGAATACAATGCATACGCCGGGGATATTCCGGCTTCGACCCGTTAAAAAAGTTGGCCGTTGTCCGCCGATGTTTGCTTTCCAAATCGGTCACTTCCAGGGCGTGCAAATGGGGATCTTGCGTGTAAGCTATCTTGGTTTGACCCCCAAAATTAAAGCCCTGCATGGCCACGCCGTGAGAAGAGTTTGCGTGCGCCGCAATAACCAATCCGCCTGCTTCATTAATAATGCGGTAGGCGGTTAGCACATCCACGGTTGCACCGACCTCAGTAGCGCCTATGTCCAGTTTATTGGACGGCACTCGTAAGGTTAACAATATATGCTCTAACTCGCGTAGGCTGGTTTCAGGCGGAAAAATGCCCAGGACATGAAAGC
>JAGRCC010000534.1:1176-2134 GCA_020433785.1 Anaerolineae bacterium | reverse complement strand
TCAACGGAGACCGGAGAACCTACGGTACAGCACCGCCAATAAAAATATATTTCACCCTCACCCCGTCGCAAACGTGACTCCCTTCTCCCTGAGGGAGAGGGGTTGGGGGTGAGGGCCATTTTCAACGGAGAAATCACCATGAACTACATCTTTACCACCCAAAATCTCAAACGCTACCGCTTTCCCACCCACATCAACGATCTGGTCCTCGACCGATCCGAAGCGATCGCCAGCGAAGTCTTTATCGTTGAACTGGCTCCCGGCGAAGCGCCGCCGCTGCACCAGCACGACGACACCGAGCAGATCTTCTATGTGCTCAGCGGCCGGGGCCGGCTCGAAATCGGTCACGACACCCAAACCTACGCCGTCAACAGCGGCGATGTCGTTCGCATTCCGCCCCAAACGCCGCACCGTATTCACTGCGTCGGCGACGAGACCCTGCGCTACCTGGCCGTCGATTGCTTTCCCGGCGGCCGTCCCCAAGCCGAACCGACCTGGGACGCGCACGTCCAGACCGTCTGCCACGAGCAGGGCTGGGATTATGGGGCGATTGTGGAGGGATAGAAAAGACAGCGCGGGGCTAAAGCGGCTGAAAGAACAAACTGAGGCATCCGGCGGCTCCCCCAGCCCCCCAAAGGCGGGAGCGCACGCGAAATTTCCCCCTCTGGGGGGTTAGGGGGGCCATACGACCGGCCGGACTGCCTTCTGACCCGAAGTAACCGGAGCGTCTTAGCTCGGACTCACCGATACCGCTCAGCCCGATACTGCCGGGGCGATAGCCCGACCACTTTCTTGAACAGGCGGGAAAAATAGTAAATATCGGGGTAGCCCAGGCTGTGGCCAATCTCGCTGACCTGCTGATCGGTCGTTTCCAGCAGTTCGCAGGCTTTCTGGATTTTCAGCCGGATAAAGTAGTCAATCGGCGCGTAGCCAGTCTTCTTTTTGAAGACCCGCGCGA
>JAGRCC010000534.1:0-1165 GCA_020433785.1 Anaerolineae bacterium | reverse complement strand
GCGAGGGCGATAAATTGGCCTCGGCGGCCAACTCATCGAGGGTGTAAGGCCGGGTTAGGTTCGCGGCCATAAACTGGATAATCCGCTGCGCATCGAGGTCTTTATAGGGCGGCGGCGGCGCGTAAACGGCTTGCAGGGCGACGCTGCTCAAGACTTGATGCAGGCAGGCGGCGGCGCTGATCAAAAAATGCACACTGTAGCCCAATTGCAGCGTCGTCAGGATTTGGTTGAACAACGCCACCAGGTTGAAGCGCTCGCCGACCGCAATCATGGGCCGGCCGGGGGTAATATCGGCCAGTTCCAAAAAATGACGGGCGTGGCCGCCGTTGAAGTGCGCCCAATGAATCGACCACGGATTTTCCGGCGCGGCCCCGTAACCGTGAGCCATGTCCGGGCTGAGAAACACGATGTCGCCCTTACCGACCGCCCACTGACGGCGGCCCAGGCGAAACCAGCCGGCGCCATCGACGCAATAAATGACCAAATACTCATCAAAGGTCTCGCGCTGAACTTCATGGCCCTGCGCTTTGGGAAAGTAACCGGCCCGCGTCACCATCAGGTTGCGCAGCAACGGGTGCTGGCCATCGGCGGCGATGACACTGGGGGGAATGCGGCAGATGCTGTAATGGGCTGGATGAAGCGGATAAGCGGCGTCAGTCATAAGGTTCACCTTGGCGGCAAGATAAGATAAATATTAACCATTTTAGAGGCATAATTGCCAAATAGCAAGCAAGATAATCCATCATTGAAATTTTATTATCCATTCACTCTTGAGCGCCGGGCGTTATAATAGGCAGTAATTCTATTCATTCCCCCAGGGCAAAGGAGCAAAAAATGATATTTGAAGCAACAAAACAACAGGTCGAACAATTTAACCGGGACGGCTACCTCATCGTCCGCTCGCTGTTTGATCAGGAAGAGATGGACCTGCTCATCCACAAAAGCAAGGCCGACGCCGGCATGCAGGAAGATGCCTATGGCCGGCTGGACAAAGGCGGGCGCACCATCAAGCTGGCGCTGTGGAACGACCCTAAAGACGATCTCTACGGCATGTTCTCCCGCTGCCGGCGCATCGTCGATAACATGGAAACGCTGCTTGACGGCGAAGTGTACCACTACCACAGCAAAATGATCCTCAAGGAGCCGCGCGTCGGGGGCGCCTGGG
>JAGRCC010000533.1 GCA_020433785.1 Anaerolineae bacterium | reverse complement strand
ATGTCTCAGACCGCGAGAATCATCGGGTTGAGACGTTTGACAGGAATGGAAATTTCTTAAGCACGTGGGGCACGTGGGGCAGTGAAAACGGGCAGTTTATTACCCCAAAAGGCTTAACTGTCGATCATTCCGGATATATATATGTAACTGATGGGCAAAGAAGAGACATTCAAAAATTTGCTCCAGTCGCAGTGTATTTACCCATATTTTTTAAGTAAAGGAAGGATAGAGAAGGCCATATAACTCAATAAAGCCACAAGAAACAATTACCGACGGCGCATTATTCCGCTTGGCCGTAAGGTTAAAACAACCCTTTCAGCCGAAGATAATCTTCGTGACTTAGCCTTTCATCCTTCATAATTCATCCCTCATCATTCATAATTCTTTAGCCAGCCTGCTTTACCCTCCGGAATAGCATTAAGCTGGAGAATATCGGCTTTATTCATCCTGACCTATTAAATATTGAGCAAAATTATTGCATAAACGATAACTAACAAGCTATACTATTTGATAGAAGCCTTTTATCTCAGCTTCGAGAGTTTAGTATGAATTTACCTAACAACCAAGAGGCTTACATTCCACCCGAAAAACTAACCAACTACTTGCTTTCAGAAAGCCATGCGGTTGGTAAGTCAAAAGCCAAATTTTTCCTGTTACTGGGTTTCGAAGTCACAAAATCAAGAACGTTGGAGGAAGGCTTATTGGCCATTGCCCAAACGGAGCCTGTAATTGAAATGGAAACGTCTTCACACGGGACAAAATACATTATTGAGGGTATTATGAATACGCCATCCGGTTTGTCTACCCGGACCCGAACCGTTTGGATCATCGAAACCAACCAGGTCAAACCTCGATTTGTCACAGCGTATCCGGCATAAACAAGCCAATAACCAGGAGATACTTATTATGATCAATGAATTAGAAACCGTCGTTCTCATTAAAGATATCGATGACCACGGCCTGAAAAAAGATGATGTCGGCGTTATCGTCCATCAGTACCAAGACGGCCAAACCTACGAAGTTGAATTCGTCACCGGCGAGGGTGAAACCGTCGCCGTTTTAACCCTAACCGCAGACGACGTTCGTCTCATGCGCCGCCGCGAAATCCTCCACGTTCGAGAACTGACGCCCGCCTAATCATGAAATCAGCTATAATAGAAATAAGCTGCACAATCAACTTTCATCCTTCATAATTCATCCCACATAATTTATAATCATCCTTCCCGGACAGGATAAAATCACCCACCAAAAAACAGAGCCAATTGTGGCTCTGCTTTTTTTACCCTCATTCCCATCTATTTATCCACCTAACATCAGGTTGCCTTTTCAAGAAGAAGCGGCCTGAACTTTTTGTTGCGCCACCCGTTCATTCTTATTAGGAATCACGCTTGTGCTCGTCAAGCGGTTTCAATTCTATAGGGTAAAAAATATTAAACTCAGAACCCACAAAGTTGAATCCTTGTAATAAGGTTTCCAGCTTGTTTTGCAAGCTCAAAACTGCTGCTATAGAAATATCGCGGCTAATTAGCAAACTTCTTAATTGATTCAAAAAATCAGGTTCCTCAGAATTTTCTTGCACGATGAGCGCATCAAAATTATCGAGAAGCAAAACCAGGCAGTCTTGGTTTCGCATAAGCTTTAACAATATTCTCCGAGCCGCCGAGAAGTCAATGGACTCCTCGGCCCTTAATTCATCAATTAAGGGCTGGTTCTCACCAAACATAGATGGCAACTGTGCGAATATATCATGCCAAAAATGGGTGATCGAAATTGTTTGGCAATCAATATAAATTGGAATGGCATCTTCCAATTCATATTCAGCTAGTGTTGAGGGGGCCGCCAGGTGTTTTAGCAACCAAGTCTTTCCAGTACCGGCTTCACCGTAAACAACAGTACTTTCTCGATTAGTAGCAACACGCCCCAATACAATCCATATTTCTTTATCCCGATTATTAAAAATGGTGGGGGAATAAGCCGGAGAAACATGTTTGTTGTTCATAATTTGTCCTTTTAACCAAAAAGTTTTCTTTCAAATAAACGGGAGCAAGTAAATTGAGCCTTAAAAGGATGTCCCGCTGATTCTTTCCAAATAAACTGGGTATCATCGTCACCAAAAGTGATCCCTGTTTTCCACAAATGTTTATCAATCATTGTGAGAATTTCTTTTTTAGTTAGGGTACCTAAATTCCGGTGGTCAAAAGGTCGGTCAAACGTTTGCCCTCCACCCAGATCAATATTTGAGGTCAATGCGTAAAGTGGTTTCTGGGTTGAAATGAGTAATCCTATATTAGCTCCGTTAGCAAAAGTTCGTAATATGCTCAAAAGAGGTTTACTTTTTGAGATTATTATCTCAAATTCATCTAGAAGGATTATTAACTTGTGTTGAACGTTAGCTAGATTCTCAATAAGTTGTTGTACAATTAATGTTGTATTTTCTTCTATTATTGATTGTTTTTGTAGATTTTCAATCTCAGCTTCAATGTCCTCAATTTCATTCAATACTTCCGGTGAGGTGTTAAGTCCGGAGGTTGCATTCATTTCTTTTAGCTTTTGTAAACGGCGTTGATGTCTACTGATTAGTTTTTTAGTGTTGGTGAGTTCTTCAATGTTATTGAGTGGATAAATGAAATTTTCTTGAGTCGAAAATTTTTTAAAACCAGTATGAAGTATTTGCCAAAATTCTGCAAAGCTCGCTTCATTAAATATCCCACAATCAATATAAATAAAGGTATAATTTTTGGGTTCAAGCCCCCATTCACTTTGATTGATATCACTTTGGATGTAATGTAACAATGAAGTTTTGCCGATACGTGCTTCGCCATGAATAGCAGTACTCCCAACAGTGGAGGCCATTAGACGACTCATAATGGTGGAAATCTCGGGTTTTCTGCCTATAAAGCGCTCCGGTGGTACCGGCCCACCCGCAATAAAGGGATTTCTGATAGGGGGCATAGTCTTCTCCGTTTATTTCACCGCTGTCCATTGGTCGGTTTGCCCGTTATAAAGAAATAGACCCTGTGAACCACCAATATAGATTTCGTTAGGATTAACGGGGTTAATTGCCCCGCTTTGGACGTAGTCTGATTGTAGGCTGAAATTGGGCGGTTGAATGGGACCAATCCATTCTCCTTGTTCATCGCGTCGGTATAGGCCGGCGCTGGCAAAGGGGGAGTCAGACCGACCGGTAAGCGCATAAGCAATATCATCATCGGTAGTTAAGATAATATCGGTAATGTACACTTCCCTTATTCCTTCAGGAACAGCCAACTTACGCGCCTCCCAACTTTCCCCGCCATCCTCACTGTGACAAATAACAGATTTGTCATTGCCGATGTAGACCTTGGCAGAGTTTTCAGGGTAGGTAGCTGCGGCAAAAAATTTACTTTTTGCCCCGCATTCGGTGTCGGATACCGATACCACCGATTTTCCTACCCAGCGCTGACTGCTGGACGAAACAGTAGCCTCTTGGGTTATATCCGGCTGCAGTAAAGCTTTGTAGGTAAACCCGGCATCACCGCCCACGGCATACAAAACCCATCTTTTGGCTCCATCCTGGCCTGCGGCCAAAGACTGGATATCAACTACGATGACCGCAGAATTATCCTTACGCCAATTCATCGCGGCCCAAATTAAACCATTATCGGTGCTTCGATATATTCCCTGATCGGTGCCGGCAAAAACGATGTCTGTATCAGGTATTGAGACAAAGCTATGAACTTGAGGAGTCTCTACTTTGGCTGACCAACCGCCGGCTTCTGTCCAGCGCCGAATCCCATTAAAGTAACCGGCTAAAATTGTCAAGGGATTATTGTGAACTTCTATTACGTTGATATCGTTTTTATCGGGCAAGTCATTGCTGATATTCTCCCAATTACCGGCATTGTCCCGCCGATAAACCCCCTGATCCTTTACCAACACAAACAGCAACTCGTCCACCGGTTCAATGTCTAGTATCTCTACGCCGGCAGGCAAGGGGATAGGGGTATTTAGCGGATCAGGACCATCGGGATCAGGTATGCCATCACCATCGGTATCGGTATTCAACGGATTAGACCCCCGTTCTACCTCTAAACCATCTAACCAACCATCATTGTCACTATCAGGATTATTCGGTTGGGTTCCCCGGTCGACTTCCTCCTTGTCATCTAAGCCATCACCATCCGTATCAGCGACGTTTGGGTTCGTACCAAGTGCTTCTTCCTCTGCATTGGTCAAACCGTCATTATCATTGTCAGCTTGAGCGTACTTGGCGGTAGCTGTCGCTTCTGCCTCGGCGGTTTGAGTAATTATTATGGCCCGCTCCGTCGCCGAAAGTTGTCTCGATGCTTGTTCGGTAGCTGTCGCAGCCGAGGCTGTGGCTTGAGTATCGACTATCGGCGTACTGGTAGTGGGAATAGGGGTAGAGGATGGCGTTACGGGGGGTTCAGAGGTTTGGGTAGGAGTGGATGTTGACGATGGCGATGGTGTATACGTAGGGGATTCGTCTGTTTGTACAATAACCTGAGCCGTCAATGTCTCCGGGGTATTTGTATTATTACGGCCCCACTGAAAAAAGATACTGAGAACAATAATTAAAGCAGCGATGACCGCCAAAACCGGTACTACAACTTTCCATGGAATAACTGATACCTCAGGTGGATCGGGTAACCCATTCTTGGTTTTGTCGATAAGCCAGTGAGCTAGCAATGGAATTGTAAAAATATATACGTCTGATTCTATTTGACCGGCTTGGGTGATGAATCCTTGTTTCTTGAATTCATTCAGATCTCTTTCAACGTCTGATGGAGGAATGGCGGCTTTTACCAATTGCTTTTGGGTTATTGCCTGTGTCTTTACGAAGACGTCGGCAACAGCTCGCAATCGCTGAATTTCTTCATCTGATAAACGGGACAACAACGATTGCCAGAAATCACGTCCATCTTTCAAAACTTTCGGCAAGACATCATCCACATGTTCCGGTTGAATGGTAGATTTATGCTTTTGCTGGGCCAGGTCAAATAGGTGATGGCATACCAGTTGTATTAAATAAGGCTGCCCCCCGGTCAGGGCGATGATCTTTTCCACCGACGTTTTATTAAAGTTGAGATGTTGTTTTACCGGATCGTTAATAAGCGTCGAAGCCTCTGTTTCAGTTAGTGCCTCCAACAGTTCATAACGCGCTTGCTTAGCAATTCGTTTAAACGGAGACGGTAATTTATCAAGGGGTTGCCCGATGGTTAATAAGAATACGGTTTCACGATTGTTAATGATTAGTTTTTGAATAAACTCAATCAGATAGGTGGCTTCTTCTCCGCCATTTTGCAACGAGTCGACATCATCCAGTAAAAACAATAATTTGTTGGGATGAATATGTTTATTCACTTCCGGTAAAAACTGACTTTGGAAACTAACGGGATCAATAACGGATTGAAAATGAAAGCCTGTTTCCTGCTCAATCTCATGAGCAAGGTTGTTGATAGCCTGTTCTAGGGAAATTTCTCTTGCGTCTTGCAACGACCAATAAACCGCTTGGTACTCTTGCTCAGCTAACTGATGAGCAACTTCATACAACAGAGAGGTTTTCCCTATTTTTCGACGCCCAAAAACAAATGCCACATTTTGGGAAGAAGAAATAAAAGTTTGGATAATGGATAACACCAACTCTTTCCGACCAATGAACCCCGAACCTTTAACCGGTTCACGAAATTGATAAGGATTATTGTTCATTATTTCCACCCGTTGCGACTTGCTAGCCTCGTTTCCAATAAAATGTCCAGGTTTCACTGTTCGGGCTTACGGCTTCCGTTTGACCATCATTAACACGTTCAATATATACAAACCACTTAAATTTAAAGTCGGGGCCGTCCACCTGCTCTAAAAATCTACGAGGCAGAATCCACTCTGTTGAATGGAGTTGGTCACCACTCCATTGCTCTTCTTCCTGTGACTGGTATATTAACCGAACTGCATATTGCTCATTTTCGGCCAACTCACCAACGGACTCCCATCGTAATATAACTTCGTCACCACTTGATAAGGCTGTATCTTGAACCGGCGACAGCAATGCCGGCGCCGAATAGGTTGGCTTTACAACCACCGGCACAGATGTAGCTGCTGGTTCAGACACAGGCGTATCGGTAACTGTAGGGGGCGTATTAGTAGACGTAGGGAGCGGCGGAACGGGGGTATGGGTGGATGTAGGTGCGGGCGAAACCGGCGTTGATGTATCAACTGGGGGAGCGGTTAATGAAGCAGTCGGTTCCAACTCGGTTGCAGTTGGCGTGATTTCTTCTACTGTGGGGGCAACTGTTGGTTGCGGCATAATCGTTGGTTCATTGGTAGATATGATTGATGGCTCGACTGTTGGTTGGGGTGTTAGGGTATCTGTCGGGGTGACGGCTGCAATCGTCGCTGTGGGTATGCTTGTTCCCGTTGCCCCGCCAAACGCATTGTAACCAAAAAATCCGATGAGTACTAACACGATGATGCCTATCACCATAAATATCGGTAGCCTATTACGGGGTGATTGTCCCTCCGATTGAGGAGGTTGCGGCAACTTTATGGTGTCCCTTTTGTGGCGAATAGTATCATTCTCCGGATCAAGCCATAAGGCCGCTTCAAAAGCACTCAACGCTTCCAGCATTGATCCTTTATTTTCCAATGCCTGTCCCAATGCCAGTTGGGCCTGCAAATGGTTGGGATTGGACGCCACGGCTGAACGATAATGTTCCAACGCAACCTGAAGCGTGTCGGCTTTTTCTCCCTTTTCAAACTCAGCCGCAGCCCGAACACTAAGGTGAGGTAGTAAATTAGGGCGCTCTTGTGCTAATGGATGCTCTTGGCAGATCCAATTTCTAACAAGTTCAACAATATAACGGTATTCAATATTTTTAATTGGCCCGCTCTGTTGCAGAATATCCAAAGCAGTCAATCCATTCAGGGCTTCGTTAAATTCGGGGCTTCGTCGAAAAATGCGAAACTCTTTAAAGGTAGCTTCTAATTGTGTACTGGTAACGGTATGCTCAGATGTATGGTGGCCGGCTTCTGCTATTAAACAGGCCATCAATCGTTCTGCCGGCGAAAACCCTTCCCATAACCAATTAAAACCGCCGGAGCCGGTTTCTAAGGCTTTTGTGGCCGCTGTACGCACGTCTGCCACGCGAACTTCTTGCCCCTCTATCGTCTGCAATTCATTGAAAATTTCATAGCAAATAAGCTGGGTGTAGTACGGATGACCGGCGCTCAATTTCCGAATTTCTTCAATAGCTTCCGGTTGATAGTTTAACGTGTCTTTCACCGGTTCTGTAATGAGTTTGTATGTATCTTCTTCTTCCAGCAACGATATTTTTTCCCAGTGTCCGGTGCGAATAACCTGATTCAATGCCGCATAGCCATACTCTTCACCGCGGCCAACAGCAACAATAAAGGCTAACTCTGACTCATGCCGAATTAATTGTTCGATTGTCCGTAAGGCCGAGTCGAGTGAATTGGGGTCTAATTTTCCGGCTTTGTATTCAAAAATATCAAACTCATCAAGTAAAATTACTAATCGCTTTTTGCCTATGGCTTGGTAGACTGTTGGTAAAAATTGAGAACGAAATGAGTCGCTATCTTGTTTGAGATTAGCCAATGACAGTAGCTCGCTATCCGGAATAGCTTCTACAATTTTTTGGGTAAAATAACTCAGGACGTCAACGGCCTTTCTATTATAGATATCAACTGTATCAACATAAACAAAAACGAAATTATCTTTCAATTCATCTCGAAGCGGCATATTTTGCAGTAACGACGTCTTTCCCATTCGTCGCTGCCCATAAAAAACCAATAGATTGACTGTATTAACGGCCAACGCAGTTTCTACAACATTAACTAGTTTCTCGCGCCCATAAAACGCAGCCCCGTGAACCGGCGAACCAATAATATAAGGGTTGAATTTTGGTTTTACCATATTGCTATTCCCGTAGCATTTATTAGACATTATTGGAAATAACCAAAACCAGGTGATAGTCACTTTTTGGTGCTATGGATGCTCTTAAGGAATGAAAATTTAATAACTTCCGCATTTGATCCACGAATGAATTCGTGGGCTGGTACTAGAAACGTGTTTCAAACACGTTTATCTTGTCAGGCGTTGAATTCATTCAACGACCCAATATGTAAGTTATTTATTTGCCGTTCCTAAGTGACTG
>JAGRCC010000532.1 GCA_020433785.1 Anaerolineae bacterium | reverse complement strand
CTTACGAATTCCAGCGAAATGAACCATTCGACTCACTCAACCTTACGAATTCCGGCGAAAAAAACCTTTCGGCTCGCAGAACCATCTGAATTCTGGCCAAATGAACCGTTCTGGGCGCAGAATCATCCGAATATGAGTTACGCATATGACTTCTTACGCAGTTGGCGCGAAATCAGAAGTTTTGTAGCGCAAATTGCTAATTTGTGCCTTGCGTTTACCCTGAAGTTGGAACAATTTAGCAAATTGTTCTACGAACTACGTAAGTCATAAGTTTGTCCTACAATCTTATTTTCAGAGGAACCAGATAGTCTCGATCGAGACGATACCGACAATGAAAATATCTGACGACCGACTACTGATATCTGACGACCGACTACTGATATCTGACGACCGTATTGTCAAGGGAGTAAGGGGATAAAATGCATTACTGCCTCCGCCTTAATCCCTAACCCCAACAAGCCCCAAAAAAATTAAACGCTACAGACGCTATAGGCGCAAGCCACGCAAAAGGACATATAAAAAAGCGTTGGCGACTTTAGCGTCATTTGCGCCCCTTGCGTTTAATTGAGCAACTCGTGACGGTCATCCTCCCTCATCCATTTGTACTAGGCCGCATGGACGAAAAAAAACGATCCATTTGAGTGATGTCAAGCCGCTCGTTATCTGTTAAACTTGTTGATTGAGTTGCCCCACCTAAGTACGCCCCCTGGAAATTCTAACCAAATTACTATGTTTTTTTTAGCCCATTTATATTTTATGATGTTAAACTGGCGTGGGCAGTTTTTGCCAATTTGCGCCACCCGCGAAAATGATGGGACACGGATGACACGGATCTCACGGATTTTCACTGATTTATATAGTTCAGGACTTACGCAGTTCTAAAGGTGACAGTCACTTGGACGTTCTAAATCGACCTATTGGGGCTAATCCAATGCTGATTTATGACCACTAAGTGACTGTCACCTGACTTTTGCGTAAATCCTATAGTTTTTATTCGTGCCAATCCGTGCGATCCGCCTAATCGGTGTTCTAGTCTCGAACAGCTATGTTTAGGAACGGCAATTAAATAACTTAGGCGATTCGGAAGAGATTAGAGATGAGGAGATTGGGCGATTGGCCTTACACATCTCCTTATCGTCACATCTCCTTATCTCCATTTTTGGTATTGCGGAAGTTATTTATTTTTCAATCCTTATCTTGAAAAAAGGAGGTGGATAAAAAAACATTACGTATTTCAAACGAAGAAGAGCCGGCTAAAATAACCGGCTCAAGGAGCACCAGTCAAATACATTGAGAGTCTATTTAGGTCCAATAAATAGGCTCTGCTTTCGGCCGGTACGTGCTGTAAACGGTCCGGCTTTTGTATGTGACCTAGCGGTAGGTATTGTAGCCCCTCGCAAAATGGCTGTCAACCGTTAGTCACTGTCTCCTAAATCTAAAATCTAAAATTTATTGCTATCTATGAGGAGAACAACCTAAATTGGAAACTAGCAATTTTGTTCACTTGAAAAACAGAAAGCGGCGAACGCCCGGCCTTTCATAGCTGATAATGCTCGCGATCATGCTCGGTGCGATTGCGATCTTCACCCCGCTGGCTCAGGCCGCCCAGGTAACCATCGATTTCACAGCTTTTCAACCTTCTAGCCCTGTTGCAGATCACAGCTTCAGTGCCGGTGATGAAGACGGCTTCCATCTGGTTGCCAGTCCGACGGGGTTTATAACCACAGACACCACAGCAAGTTTCGGAACAGATTCGGATGGAGCGACCTTGACCGTTACGCAGCTTGATGGTTCAATCTTTGAATTTCAAGCTGTGGATCTGGATTATATTGGTGCGCAAGATAGCAGCAGCCCCATCACTGCGAGCGGTTACCTTAACGGTGTCTTGGTGGCAACGGATATTTTTGATGTGCCTTACCCTGGTGGTATCATGACCTACTCCGCCGTCAATCTTGCTGGTAAGAACGTGGATCGTCTTGTTTTTACCTTTCCCAACGGGGGAGCTAGTGATCTTTCTTATTTGGACAACCTCGTGCTCGAGGATGCCCCCACGCCGACCACCGGCACGATCGTTATCGCTAAATCAAGCCTGGGCGAAGTAGGCACGTTTAACTTCACCAGCCCTCAGCTCGGCGACTTTTCGCTCACAACCCAAATTGTGGGGCCGGATGCCTCGAATGCGGACACAACTTTCGATAATCTCGCGCCAGGCACGTATAGCGTTGCCGAAGAGGATATTGAGGGCTGGACGCTACTTTCCGTATTTTGTACCGATGCCGATGATAACATTGATTTCTCACCCGACAATTTGACCTTAAGTGCGGGGCAGACAATCGAATGTGTGTTCATCAACCAAAAGGACGCGCCTGAGCCCGGTAACATCATCGTCGTCAAACAGATTGATCCCCACGAAACTGTTCCCACTATCTTTTCCGAATTCGAGACCAGCTATAGTAACAACTTCTTCCTGCAAGACCGTGAGTCAAATAACAGCGGTGATCTGGCGCCGGGTACCTATTCGGTCCGGGAAGTACCGGAAGATCCCGCGACGGCCGTGTTGTACCTGGACTCGGCCACCTGTGATGATGGCAGCGACCCCTCAAACATCCAACTTGATCCCGGCGAAACGGTGACCTGTACCTTCGTCAACAAATATGCCAGCTATATTGCCGTAGAAAAGATCACCGATCCAAGCCCCGACCTAACGGACACCTCCTTCAACTTCACCACCAATTTTGGCGCTGGTAGCCTCACCCTCAAGGACGGCGACGCCATTAACAGTGTCGCGCTGACTCCGGGGACCTACTCGGTGTCCGAAGAATCGTTGGCCGGCTGGCAACTGACCAGCGCGACGTGCGTTCACTCGGGCAGCACTGAAACGTTCGACCCGTCGAACATCGTATTAGGAAACGCTGACTATGTTACATGTACCTTTGTGAACAAAGCCGATAATCCCGTCTATGGCAACTCCGTCGACGTGGCCAAAAGCACCTCGGGCTACTCCCCGGAGAAGCAGTTTGAGTTCGAAATCATCTACGATGGTAATCCCTATCGTGATCATTTCTTCCTTTCTGATGGCAACGGTCATACCGAGAGTGACCTGGAGCCGGGAACATACTCGGTCCGCGAGATCGTTCCGGAAGGTTGGTATCTCGATATTGTCACGGTAAACGGTACACCGTTCGTTAGTCCTGACAACCCGGTCGAGTTCTTCATCGATCTGGATGAAGAGGTCGTTTTGCTCTTTGAAAATCTTCCACTTAACAAGATCATTGTGAAGAAGGAGACCATACCGGACGGTAACCCGACGCAATTCGAGTTCGAGTCAGACTTCGACGGCAACTTCTTCCTGGCCGATGGCGAGACGTACGAGAGTGACTATCTCCGCCAAGGGACCTACTCGATTTCTGAGTTGACCCCGCCCGACTGGGATCTGACTGATGCCACCTGCGACGACGGCAGCGACCCATCGAGTATCGAACTCACCTATGGCGATATCGTCACCTGTACCTTCACCAACACCCTAAAGGCCGCGCCCGAGCCCGCCAGCATCACCATCAAGAAAGTGACCACGTTGGGTGATGGCGCCTTTGCCTTTAGCAGTGTTGAGTTGGGCAACTTCGATCTGACGACCAGCAGTGGTACCGCGCAACAAGAGTTTAGCAACTTGACGGCGGGAGAGTATGATGTAACGGAGTCGGTGCCGTCGAACTGGACCTTGACCGGCGTCACCTGCGAGGGTGTCACCGGCGATGACTGGTCCCGGGATGGCGATACGGCCAAGGTCAACGCCTCAGCCGGTGACAACATCACCTGTACCTTCACCAACACCCCAGACGCGCCGACCACCGGCACCATCATCATCGTGAAAGATGCCCAGCCGAACACCAGCACGCCGTTTGTGTTTACGCTCTACGGCTTCGAGACAGCGCCGCTCATGACCCTCATCGACGACGGCAGCGGCGCCAACAACGCCATTACCTTCGCCGACCGCCAGCCGGGAACTTATGGGGTACAGGAAAGACCTCAAAGCGACTGGGCGCTGTCTTCGCTCAGCTGTAACGACAACAACTCTACGACCAATTTTGCCGAAGGAAAGGCGACCATCAAACTGGAAGCGGGCGAGACGGTGACCTGCACTTTCATTAATATCCCGCTACCACCTCCATCCGGTAACGGCTGTACACCGGGTTATTGGAAGCAAAAACAGCATCGCGACTCGTGGGCGGCAACCGGCTACTCGCCCGACCAGAAACTGAAAACGGTCTTCGCCAACACCGGCAGCCTGGGTAATAAGACTCTCCTGCAAGCGCTCAGCTTCAAGGGCGGTTCATCCCTCGATGCGGCCAGACAAATTCTGCTCCGGGCGGGCGTGCCTGCCGTTCTCAATGCCGCTCATCCCGATGTTGCCTATCCGCGCACTACTGACGAGGTCATCAACAGCGTGAACAGCGCCCTGGCCAGCAATGATCGCGGCACCATACTGGCGCTGGCCACTCAACTGGATAACGACAACAATCTGGGCTGTAACTTAGGCGGCTCTTCAAACGATGACTCTCATAACGATGACTCTCATAACAATGACTCTTCGAAAGATGACTCTTCGAAAGGTGGCTCAAAGAAAGATGACTCTTCGAAACCTCGAGGGGGGGGCAGGAGACGATAGACACATTCCACACCCTTTAAAAAAATGATAACGGGCCAATATGAACCTCCGGGGACATATTGGCCCGTTTCTTTTATGAGTTACGCAGTTCAAAAGGTGACAGTCACTTTTTGCCAAAAATAAACGTCCGGTTAGACCAAACACGTCGATTTATCAGGTCTAAGTGACTGTCACCTGGTTCAATACCTCCAACTGCGTAAGTCCTAGCTTTATCCCCCTCATCCAAATGGACGATCCCGCCTCTGATAACTGTCGGAGGCTTTTTTTATGAGCTAAAGTCATCTTCATACCTGATGACGGTTAGGTTGAAACGTGTTAGACTATTAGGGCGTGAAGAATAAAATAACCCAAATTGCTACCCATCAGACCCGACAGGTTTCCATACGGGCCTTAACCCGGCTAAATGGCCCGAATGATCCTGATTTTTCTCTGAACCATATCTCCAAAACCTGTCAGGTCTTGTTCTCGGAAAGGTGGCAACTTGAGTTAAAATAACGTCCATTAACCATTCAGTTCACTAAAATGCTTAAAACAACTCAACCCACCCATCCCACAACGCCCACCCTGGTCGTATCGCGGCCCGGCATCATGCGGCAGTCGCTGCGAGCGGCGCTGTCGGTTTACCCCTGGATCGCGCTGATGGCCTCCGTCGGCGATGGGCTGACCGCGCTGAACTACACGGTTCAGCACCAACCCGGGCTGTTGGTCATTGATTGCAATCTACTTGAGGAGGAAGTAGAGGCGTTGTTAGCGGCAGTCAAAATCAGAGCCCCGGAAACCCGCTGCCTGGTCTGCACCCGGTCGCGTCCGGCGGCCGAGCGGCTGCTGACCGCCGGCGCGGATGAAGTCATCCTGCGCGACAGTTCGGTGCACGAGTTGGAGACGGCCCTGCTGCGGTTAACCCAAGAGGAAGTTGATCAGCAATTCTAAATTTAGCACCAGACCCTAAAGGTTTTATCCAAAAGCGACGGATAAAGCATGTTTGTTGCTTCAATATTAACGGCAAACCCCCTCAGGTTTTGGAAACCTTTAGGGTCTACCCGGAACATGTTAACTCTGTACACCCGAACTAAAATTGACACCTTAAAACAAAGCGGTAAACTACTCCGGCGTCAAAATATTGTAAAGCATAAATCTAGTTTACCAGCCATAAAACTCAATTCATCGTCTCACCTCCGGCTTCTTCACCCCGATTGTCCTAACCGTCGATCTACCCATTAACCCATCAAGCCTACCTATGACCCTGAAACAGAATGTAGTGGATACAGGTATGGGGTCCTCCCATGCTTAACACCGGTCAGCCGTCAGTTATCCGTGGCAGAAAATAAGGCTGAGGCGAAGATTTGATCCACGAATGAATTCGTGGGCTGGTACTAAAAACGTGTTTGAAACGCGTTTATTTTGTCAGGCGTTGAATGAATTCAACGAGCAATGTGTAGATTATTTATTTGCCGTTCCTTATCAAGATAAGCCGCTCTAGCTGGTGGAATTGTCATTTCTCAGCCTTAGCCTGTTAGTGGAATCACGTTTACCGTCGATGAGACGCAGGAATGATCGGATACAAACGATTTTTTGTGGTACGGATGACATTTTAGACGGTACGAACGATTTTTCGTCGGTACGGATGACTTTTTAGACGGTACGAACGATTTTTCGGTGGTACGGATGACTTTTCGGATGGTACGAACGATTTTTCGGTGGTACGGATGACTTTTTAGACGGTACGAACGATTTTTCGGTGGTACGGACGACTTTTCGGATGGTACGGATGACTTTCGGGCGGTACGAACGATTTTTTAGCGGTACGGATGACTTTCCTGCTGGTACGAACGATTTTCTGACGACACAGACCTCTTTCTAAACGGAGAAACCATGAACCAAAAAAATAGCGGTATCCAGACCGTGCTAGATGCTGTCGGACTGCCGGAGCTGCACGTTGTGGCCGATCCAACCGATAGTGCTGCGCTCGAAGGCCAAGCCGATAGTCAGTACACCTTTGCCGAAGCCCTGCGGCTGGCCCTGGAAGCCTTTCTCAGCAACAGCAGCGGCAGCCCGGACCAGGGCCACGACTCGGCCTTCGACGTGGTGCGCAGCTCGCCCGACAGCTTCGGATTGGGGGCCACCCCCTCGGATGCGGAGATAACCGAAGCCCTGCGGCGTATGCTGGCCGACGATCCCCAGGCCGAGATCGTGCTGCTGACGCCGGCCACGACCGCGCAGGACAAATACCGCTTTACCCCCGAGTACGGCGAAAGCATCACCGACAACTGGGTCTTTCGCATCATCGCTCCGGCCAGTTGGCCGATGCTGCAATGGGCGATAGTCGATGTGCACGGCCAGACGCCGGCCTACAGCTATTCTTTCGATTAGGTGGCGATAGTGGGTTGGTTTGATAGTTGGCTAATAACCAACTAACCAACTAACCAACTAACCAACTAACCAAACCAACTATTATCAAAGGAGCTCAACAAACAATGACAACCAAAGCAGATTTTACCAGTGAAGAATGGCAGAATATTGTCAAAACCCCTATGTCCGTCGGCGGTCTGGTGATTATGGCCAGCTTTTCTATTGGCGACACCATCTTCGAATCGCTCAGCATCGGCAAGAAACTGGCTGAACTGACGCAGACAGCTAAGGGGGACACCTTAATGGCTGCCCTGGCTGCGGATTACACAGATAAGGAGAACTCCAAAGCGCTTAAAGAAGCGTTGAAACCCAGCAAGGAAGAGTCCCGTGACCCGGCGGCATTCAAAGCCAAAATGCTTGGTGATCTCAAAAGCGCCGTCGCCGCTATCGACGCCAAAGCTTCCCCTGAGGAAGCTGCTGAACTCAAGGAGTGGCTCTACAGCGTGGGCGAAGCGACCGCCAACGCCGCCAAAGAAGGCGATTTTATGGGCATCGGCGGGCAACGGGTCAGCCCGGAAGAGGAAGCCGTGTTGGCCGAGATCAAGTCCACGTTGGGGCTATAGTCATACAATGATCGTAACATCGCCGGGATTTCTCTGCTAACCGGAGTTCGATGATTAGAGCCGAGCATGTCATTTCGCAGCCGGAGGCGGAGAAATCCCTTAGGCATAATCACAACGAACCATTCGCGGGGAAAATTTGACGTTGTTGTTTCAAATTTTCCCCGCCAACTCACTTTCCACTGTATTGTCATAGGGATTTCTCCGCTGGCGCTACGAAATGACATGAAGGATACGAATTTCCGAACTTAGATTGCGGTGCAAGGAATCGGTCGCCCAGGCAATTATCAAGCGGTTCACAAGAACCCTATGGTTCGTCACCACAACACCAACATCCGATATAGCTCTTTTCAGAAAGGAATGAACGGCGATGTTAACTTGGATCATAGTAGGTCTTTCTATCATTTTGGGCGTTGTGTCTGCCGTCCACTGGCAGCGACACGGCCAGTCCATCCGTAAGGGGTTCGGTTATACCTTTCATTGGTGGGCCTTGGGTGATATGGGGGCCGGAATGCTCATCTGTTTTATCGCGATGATGGGCATTTTTATTGTTGAATGGCTGCTGGGGGGTATTCGTGTTATCAGTATCCCCTTTAACCTGGCCTCGTTAAATGATAACCTCTTCATTCTCATTTTTGGTGCTGTTTTTGAGGAGGTCTTTTTTCGGTCGCTGCTGCTAAGCGGGTTGGTCGTGGTGCTGGGCGGGCGCAAATGGCCGGCCATTCTCATCAGCGCGGCGGTGTTCGGTATCGTCCACATCAACAACCCCGGCGCTTCCTACGTCTCGGCTTTTGGCAATGCGCTGGGAGGCATTATTTACGGCATCGCCTTCTTGGGTGGCCAAAATATCTGGTTCCCGCTGGGGCTGCACTTTAGCTGGAACTTCTCGCAAGGCCCCCTCCTCGGCTTTCCGGTGAGCGGGGAGAATTTTGGCGGCCTGATTATGCAGGAAGTAACCGGTTCCGATCTCCTGACCGGCGGCGCGTATGGCCCCGAGGCCGGGTTGGTGGGCATGACCTTCCGCTTTGTGATTATGGCGATGGTGATTGCCTACCTGCAATGGCGCTGTGGTGGCCAAGGCGATACCAAAACCCTGGAATTTCCCATCAAGGTTTATGCCAATCCAGCCAAACTACGTTCCGGACATAACCTGTGACACATTCACATCCTTTTCTCTTATGGGGGATATGTCTGCTGCGCCGTATCGGTCAAAATGACACGCTAAGGCATGTCACTTCGCAGCGCAGCGGAGAAGTCCTTGTGGGGTCACAATCATTGAGATGGTCACGGGTTTAAGGCAATGCCGCAAGGGAGGACGCTCGAGTTTGCCAACCGAAAAATCGTAAAATCAAGCAATTCAGGGATTTCTTCGCCTTCGGCTACGAAATGACACGATAGATGTAGGGTAACGAAACGCTACATTGAGTAAATTCAAGGAGAGAAAATGAAAAAATCAATCTTAATCATCACCCTGTTCCTACTGGCCCTGACCATCACGCCAGCCCAAGCCCAAGCCCCCGAGGGTGAGGAATATATCGTCCAGGCCGACGACTGGCTCAGCACCATCGCCGAGAAACAATACGGCGATCCGTTGGCCTACGCGGCCATCATCGAAGCTACCAACGCCAAAGCCGCTGAGGATGAGAGTTTCACCGTCATCGATGACCCCAGCGTCATCGAGGTGGGCCAGAAGCTGTGGCTGCCCACTGAAGCCGGGGACGTCGCCTTGGTAGAGGCTGCCCCAACGCCTTCGGCCAATTTTGGCGATGCCTGGGAGGCGGTTGCCTGCACCACATTTAACCTCCCTGATGCCATTGCCGCCCAATCGGACTGCGGCTATGTCACTGTGCCGGAACTACACAGTCAGCCGGATGGCCCTACCATTCAGGTGGCGGTGGTCCGCACCCGCAGCACCGGCGATAATCCGGCCCCCGACCCGCTTTTTATGGAGCAGGGTGGCCCCGGTGACTCTACTATCGCTGTCTTTCCGGGATCGGGGTTACCGGCTCTCACCAACCTACAGGATATTCTAGCTACCCGTGATATGGTCTTTGTGGAGGAGCGGGGCACCTTCTATTCCCGGCCCAGCTTGGTCTGCGCGGGTAAAGTTGAGCACGAAATTCAAGCGGCCAAAGGGCTGGAAGAAGACACAGACCACAGCTTTGTGGTCGCCTGTCGTGACCGACTGTTGGCCGAAGGGGTGAATTTCAACGCTTTTAACTCCATTGAGAATGCGGCGGATATGTATTTTGTGGCCGAGACGCTCGGCTATGACAGCTTCAACTACTACGGCGTCTCCTATGGGACGCTGTTGGGGCAGTATGTCATTGAGCAGGCCGAGGAACATACCGCCCAATTGCGCAGCGTGATGCTTGATGCCGTCGTCGCCCCTAATATTGAATTCAATGCTACCGCCAGCTCTACCGTTAGTTATGCCTTACGCAACCTCTTTGCCGAGTGCGCTCAGGATGAAGAATGTAACCAACGCTTTCCCGATTTGGAGACAGTCTTTTTCTCATTGGTCGATCAGCTAAACCAGGAGCCTGTTTCAGCGACCCTGACCGTGACGGACGAGGCTGGGGAGACGCTGGAAACCATCGAAACCAAGCTGGATGGCAATGATGTTGCCCTGGCCACCTTTACGCTGCTGTATAACGCCAGAGCAAACCGCTCGCTGCCCCGATTGATTTATCAGGCTGCCCAGAGCAATGAATTCGGCTGGGTGGCAGAGGCCGTGGCGCCGGGCTATGAGGCTACCCCTAAAGCTGAAGCGATGTACATCCCCGTGCTGTGTGCCAGGGCCAATTCCAACCAAGCCGATAGCGCGACCTATTTCGACCCGCCTTATGAAGCGATGGTCTTTTTAGGTGAAGAGGCAGGCCAAGACCTCCTCCAGAACTGCGAGATCATCCAAGTCGAGCTTGAAGAGGCTTTCGCTTTCGATAACACCGACACCCCGACCCTGATTATGAACGGCAGCCGCGACCCCATCACCCCGCTACCCTATGGCCAGTATGTGGGCAGCAAGCTGGACACCGCCTATGTTTACACCGTTCCCGGCTCAGGTCATGGATCCATTTTTACGGAACCTTGCGCCGGTCAAATCGTGCTTGATTTCCTGGCAACGCCGGAGCAGACCCCCGACGGCAGTTGCCTGAGCCAGATTCAGCCCCAATTTGATTATGGGGAGTAAATAGCATGGATCAATGGATTTCTTCGCCTTCGGCTGCGAATGACAAACTAAAGCATGTCACTTCGCAGCGCAGCGGAGAAGTCCCTGTGGCGTTACAAATACTGAGAAAGTCACGGGTTTAAAGCAATGCCTCAAGAGAGGACGCTCGAGTTTGCCAGCCGAACAAGTTGTCAAATTAAACAATTCAGGGATTTCTCCGCCTCCGGCTACGAAATGACACGATAGATGTAGGATAACGAAACGCTACATGAGCAAATTTAAGGAGAGAAATTGAAGAAATTAATCTTATTTATTAGCCTGTTTCTACTGGCCCTCACCATCACCCCGGCCTTAGCCCAAGCCCCCGACGGCGAGGAATACATTGTTCAAGCCGATGACT
>JAGRCC010000531.1 GCA_020433785.1 Anaerolineae bacterium | reverse complement strand
GTTTCGGATGAACGAGTCGCACCAAGACGTTGCACGCGAATGGCTAATCTTGGCGTTTATCGAAAGTAACCTCGGCCACAACCACATTCTTGATTGGCGGTAACTTTGCCAAGCCGTAATCGCGTAATTTTGGGCGTTATAAGGACTCATTGCAAAGCCTGAATTACTAATACAATCAACCCAAAGCGTTGTTAAGAAGGTAAGCATTGACGGACTTAAAAAGCTCGCTTCTCAAATTGAATAAGAATCTAAACATACTCAAGGAGCGCGAAGCAAAGTATGCTAACCACGCTCCGCTTGAGTTGCTTAATCAAATTGACGATCACGAACAGGCCATCAATTTGGTCGAGCAAGCTATTGTAGGAGAGATTACAGAGGTTGCGTTATTTGAGGCAATTCAGCCTCTTGTCTTGGCTGTTACGCATGGTCAAGTCGTCAATATTGAAGCTGACACGTATATTGCTGGCGACGTGAAGGGGGATATTGTTGGTGGTGATAAGGTCAGCGGTGATAA
The DNA here is from genome assembly GCA_020433785.1 of Anaerolineae bacterium. The sequence continues at coordinate 2,945 of JAGRCC010000531.1, read as the reverse complement.
AGTCATAACAAATATCTACGAAACGCCTAAACATCGCATTCCCCTTCAACGCCCACCTCGGGCCGAGTATTTCACTAACCGTCGCCAAGAACTGGGGCAACTCTTGGCTGATTTGCAACCGGGTCGGGTGGTGACACTGTGCGGTCCGGGTGGTATTGGCAAAAGTGCCTTGGCTGCCGAAGCAATCTGGACAATGGCTCCTGAGGATGACCCGCCTGATCTTTTCCCCGATGGCATCCTCTTTTATAGCTTCGATAATCAATCCCAAACCGAGTTAGCCTTAGAAAGTATTGTCAGAGCTTTTGGTGAAGAACCCAAACCCACACCGAAAGATGCAGCACAACGTACCCTGGCTGGACGGCGAGCACTCTTATTGCTAGAAAGCGCTGAAGAGGCTGACAATTTACCAGTGGTGCTCGCGGTGGCCGGCGGCTGCGGGGTGTTGGTAACCAGCCGTAAAAAACAAGATGCCACGGCGGAACGGCAAGATGTAGCTCCATTGCCAATTGATGAGGCCATAACCCTACTCCAAACCTGGGGTAGAAGACAAACCGCCGACACTTCAGCAGCCAGGCGGATTTGTGAATTAATTGGTGGGTTACCGTTGGCAGTACGTCTGGTTGGACGTTACTTGGACGAGACAGGTGAGACGGCGACGGAATATCTTGACTGGTTAGCAGAAACGCCTCTGGAAGCTTTAGATCCTTTCGGAGAGCAGCGCCGCTTGCAAAGCGTGCCCTGGTTACTTGGACATAGCCTGGACCAGGTCAGCGAAGCAGCAGTACAAGTACTGGCTGCAATTGGACTATTAGCCCTGGCCCCGTTTTCGGTAAAGCCCATTGCCTCAGCGATGGCTTGGTCGGTTCGGCAGACCCGACAAAGGTTAGGCGAACTCGTCAGCTATGGTCTCCTACGACGAAGTGGCGATCAGTACGAAGCCAGTCACCCTTTAATTCATACTTATGCGCGACAGCGGTTAGTAACGTCGATCGAGATGATGAGGCGACTGGCCGAATATTATACGGTCCTGACTGAAGAGCAGAGTAAGTTTAATGCCGAGGGCTATATCCGATTGGATACTGTGCGGGTGCATCTGTTGAGAATTTTGACCGTGTGTGAAAAGCAAGAGGAGTGGGAGGCAACACGTCGCCTGACCTGGGCGATTGATCAATACCTTGACAGACAGGGGTTGTGGTTTGAACGAGTGACCACTCTCAAAGCAGGGATTACAGCAGCACAAGCTTTAGGTTCCCGTCGAGATGAAGGCGTGTTTTTGGGTAAATTAGGTCACACGTACCGCGGACTAGGACAGATCAAAGAGGCCATCAAGACCCTGGAGCAAGCCTTGGCTATTCACCATGAGATTGGTAATCAGCAAGAAGAAGTTAAGTGTTTGGGCAACTTGGGTAGTGCCTATATAGAGCTGGGGCAGCAGGAGCGGGCTATCATGTATTTTGAGCAGGCCGGTAGCAGTGGCTTCGGAGGGTTGGGACGCGCCTACCTCGGGCTAGGTGAAATAGAGCGGTCCATCGAGTATACCGAGCAAGCTATGATACAGCATCGTGAAACAGGCAACAGACGTGATGAAGGGTATGGTTTCGCTAACCTGGGGAGTGCTTACCGCCGCCTAGGGCAGTTCGAACGCGCGCGTGAGTGCCATATGCAAGCGCTAGCGATCAGTCGTGAAATCGGCGTTCGGGCCTTGGAAGGTATGTCATTAAGTGCTCTCGGAGACATCTGCCAACGCTTGGGGCAGGCGAGGCCGGCCATTGATTATCATAAGCGGGCCCTGACTATACATCGTGAGATTGGCTACCGACAAAAAGAAGCTGAAACTTTAGGCAACCTAGGGAGTGCCTACTATTCCGTTGGACAGATGGAACAGGCCATCGAATGTTATGAACAAACCCTTTCTATATTTAGCCAGACTGGTCACCGGAAAAATGAAGGGTGGTATTTGATCAAGCTGGGAAGTAGTTACCGCGCCTTGGGACAATATGAGCAGGCAGTTGAGTATTGCCGGCAAGCGCTGACTATTGCTCGTGAGATAGATGACCACAACCTGGAAGGATATGACTTGCTCGTCATGGGAAGTATTAATCGTTTAAGGGAGGATTATGACGAAGCTTTGGCTAATTTTGAGAAGACTACGGAGTTGAATCCCAATTTTGAAGACTGGTGTTGTTACGAACGTGGTCTAATCTATCTTACCAACGATAACCCCGACCAAGCCCAAGCAGAATTATCGAGGGCAATCGATTTGGCTCGCCAAAAGTATGAGGAAAATACTCAAAACTGGGGAAATATCTTTAATCTTGCGCTTTACTCTGTGGCTATTGGCGATGTTGAGGCGGCGGAACCGTTTTATCGAAAAGCCATAGAGTCTTCACCTCCTCTAAATATCATCCGCGAAGCAGTTCGAGATTTGGATGAGTTTCTGGATCTTTTTCCTGAACATGGTCAGGCTCAAGCTATGCGTGGTTTGTTGCACCAGTCCTTATAACAAGCGGTTTCAGGGAACGCTAAGAGCAAGGTTTTATTTGAAGTTATCGTTTGGTTCGATATTGATTTTGGCTTAGAGGTGTCGGTGCGCGCCCCTAAACCGCAGGGCGTTATATGGCCACCCATAAAAAACCCCAGTACCAAGACTGAGGTTGTGTTTCTAAGGTTTTTGAAAATCAATTAGACTTTTTCAGGAGGGGGAACCGGTAGGTTTTCAATGTGGGCCAGAAATTGCTCAAGCACTTCTTTTTGCATCTTTTGATGAAGGTTAATTTCGTTGAGCAAATCTTGATGGGTAGCCGGAGTAATTTGGTCAGGAGCGATATCGACTTCAATCAACTCTGGACCTAGTTTACGGAAAATATTACGGACGGTTTGAACCCGCAAAACTGTCCGGCCCATATCATTCTTAAACACGTCCAAGACTATCCCGTGCCAAGCCC
>JAGRCC010000530.1 GCA_020433785.1 Anaerolineae bacterium | reverse complement strand
ATCTACCTGTCCGCCCCTGAATCCCAAAGGGAGAGGGGTTGGGGGTGAGGGCTATTTTCAAGGGAGTCAACTTATTGAACACGACCAAATTCTCGCGGAAGTCGCTGCTGGCATTTATTGAGGAGTTTTATCGCATTTGGATTACAGAACGGCCAGGGCCGTTGGCTGGAGCCTTGGCCTACTACACCATCTTTTCGATTGTGCCAATCACTTACATCGCCGTGACCATCGCCGGTTTTTTTGTGGATGCCTCGGCCGCGACCGAGCAGATTATCGCCTTAGGCGAAGAGATACTCGGGCCACAAGCCGTGGAAACCTTCCAAGAGTTGGTCACCGTTTTGGCCGAGCGAACCCAGCAAAATTCCACGGTGATGTCCGTGGTTAGCTTTGGGGTACTCCTTTTTACAGCCTCGATTATCTTTTTTCAACTTCAGTATGTGCTCAATATCATTTGGCGCGTGCCGCCGCCGGCCCAAGGGGGCACCCAGGCTTTTATCAGAAATCGATTAGTGGCTTTTGTGATGGTGCTGGGAGTCGGGCCGCTGCTGGTAGTGGCCACCATTATTAGCTTTGTTGTCTCGTCTTTGAGTTCATTATTGGGGCTGGAGGCCATTGTCGTTGTTCTTACCTTTGTTACCTATTTGGGGCTGGCCACACTCTTCCTGGCGATTATTTATAAGTATTTACCCAATGCGAAAATTGCCTGGACGGACGTATGGGTTGGTTCTTTCGTTACGGCAGTGATGATTACCTTAGCGCTCTTTCTGTTTGCTCTATTCTTTAGTTCCGCTAGAATTGACTCGGCCCTCCACATAGCGGGCACGGCCACAGCCTTTCTACTGGGCTTTTTTTTCTTTGCCCAGATATTTGTCATCGGCGCAGTTTTCACCCGAGTCTATGCGTCGGTATTCGGCTCAAAAATTATACCGATGACCGATCCGACAGCTTAAGACTAATACAGTAGTCTTGCCAAAAGGAGAGTTAATGAGACGTACTCACTAATCGTCGGCAGTGACATGGGAGAACGCGTCAACGCGTAAGTTCTATTCATATAAATAGCAAACTGGTGACCACAATGAATATTGAATTACAGCCGTCCCAATCGCTGCGTCTGCTTCTGGCCACGCTCGGTACGGCTCTCTTGATCCTGAGCTTGCAGGCGATGGCAACGTTGTTGAACCCGATTCTTATCGGGTTGGTCCTGGCGATGATATGTATCCCGGCTATCGACTGGTTGCGCCGCAAAAATGTGCCCACCGTTTTGGCCGTCATCCTGGTGATTGTCGGGCTGTTGGTCATAGGACTGTTGTTTGTCGGTATTGTCGGGCTTTCGATGGGGCAAATCAGTGAGAAGCTACCGGTTTATCAAGCCCGCCTGGAGCAGATCCAGACCAACAGCGCCGCCTGGTTAGCGGGATTGGGCATTCCCGTCAGCACCGAGGCGATAGAAGCCAGCCCCGTGGGGGGACGGTCGATTATCCAACTAATTTCTTTCTTGCTGGGGGCGGTGGGAAAAGTCGTGGCGCAGTCGTTGTTGATCTTGGGTATAACTGTGTTTGCGATCATCGAATCCCTGCTGTTGTCGGCCAAAATAGAGACAAGCAGCCTAAAAAACAGTCATCTGGCTACCCAGACAACCAATTTTATGGGGAGCATTCAAAACTATCTGGTACTAAAAACCTGGATCAGTTTAATGACCGGGGCGGTGGTGTTGGTATTTCTGCTGGTGATGCGGATTGATTTTGCCCTGCTGTGGGCCTTGTTGGCCGTTATTTTGAACTATATCCCTTCCATCGGCTCAATTCTCGCCTCAATCCCGGCTATCTTTATTGCATTGATGCAGTACGACTTGCAAACTGCTGTCATCATCGGACTCGGCTATTGGATTATCAATTACGCCATCGGCTGGGGCATTGAGCCGCGGGTTATGGGCCGGGGTTTGAATCTTTCCATTCTCACGGTGTTTCTCTCTTTGATTGTCTGGGCCTGGATTTTGGGGCCGGTCGGCATGTTTATGTCGCTACCGTTGACGGTGCTGCTCAAATATATCCTGGAGAGTTTCGATGATACTCGCTGGCTGGCCCTACTGCTCAGCGACCGGCCACCGGACGCAACCGGGACCCGGGTTTAGGCCCCGGAAACATTTGATCATATGAGCCACTAACGCCCAAAGAACTCAAGTGGCCGATCCACCTGGTATTGATAACGATTGGGGGAATAAAAAATCTAATGAGTTTACTAAACAAATTAAAAAACCTGGGGATGGATACGGTGACCTTATACAATGAAAGTTTACCGTCACGCTCGGCGGCGGCGCTGGCCTACCGGGCGGTGTTCTCGCTGGCGCCGTTACTGTTAATTGCCACGATGGTTCTGGGCATTTTTGTCGGCCAGGCGGCGGCCCAAGAAGAAATCAACAAAGCTTTAGAAGGGGTGCTCACCGAAGAGTCCGCGGCGATGGTCGAAGACTCGGTGCAGACCATATTTCAACAAACGGGTACCGGCATTACCCTCACCTCGCTGCTGGGGCTGGCGTTTTTAGCTTATGGGGCGTCGGCCTTGTTTAAAGAGCTAAAGATTGCTCTCCATGCGGTTTGGGGTTTGCCGCCTGCCCCCAAAAAGGGCCTTAAGGCGAATATTATCTCGCAAGTGACGGCCGTGGTCATGGTATTGATGATCGGCTTCTTCTTTCTGCTGTTGATCGTGATTAATCTGGCTATCTCACTGCTGGACAGCTATATTTTTTATGGCGAACTGGGCCTATTGCAATGGGGCAGTCTTTTGGGCTCAATCCTGGTCGTGGCGCTGCTGATCGGCTTTATGTACCGGGTGATACCGGATATAGTCCTGCCCTGGTCCGATTTGTGGGTGGGATCGGTGGTAACCACGATTCTCATGATGATTGGGATTTGGGGCATCAAATTCTATTTAACGCACAGCAATGTTGGCTCGGCGGCCGGTACGGCTGGGGCCCTGATCATTATGCTGTTGGGCATTTATTACGCCGCCCAGGTTTTTTTGTTGGGAGCTAGCTTTGTGGCGGGCTATGCCAAGAATTTCGGCTCAGAACGAGCGTCACAAGCCTTGGCTATGTTTGCCGGCGCCAAAACGGAGGCGGCCAACCAGGAAAATTTGGAAGGCGCCTCCCAATCTGCCCCTTAATAGGCCCTGTCTGGGACGGACCCAACTGAAAATGACTCCAGTTTATTGCCGGGGGTCAAACACGACGAGCCGGGCGGCTATTTAGACGAAGAAAGCTTCTTGAACGACGATCGCGGTATATGGATCGCACCGTTGATACGATAATCGAAGTTATCAATACAAAAGTGCAACCCATCCCCGATACATAGCGCATGGCGAGGTTAAAACCCTAAAGGTTGCCAAAGGTAGGGCTTTTTGGGTTCAAAAAAGGAGGGGCAACCGTTTTGGGTCCCTTTTTTACCGCAAAAAAGGAGGTCTCATAAAAAATAGTCCCTTTTTTGTCGCAAAAAAGCAGGTCTCACGTAAAATAGCCCCTTTTTTGTCGCAAAAAAGGAGG
>JAGRCC010000529.1 GCA_020433785.1 Anaerolineae bacterium | reverse complement strand
ACCTGTCCGCCCCTGAACCCCCCAAGGGGGGAGAAAGACGTCAAATTCCCCCTCTGGGGGGTTAGGGGGGCTAATGTCGGCCATTAACTTAATGACATTGAGTGGGCTACCCCGCAGCCGATGAAGTAGGTTTCACCGCGAAGACGCCAAGTTCGCTAAGTTTTTTATATGAAATCTTTGTGTTCTTGGCGTCTTTGCGGTTTAATTAGATTGTTTGGTTTAAAGATAGCCACTATTGAATTACCAATTACTAATTACACTTACTACGAGGTAAGATATGAAAGCAACGACGTACCCATTCCTACCCACCCAGCCCCAGAGCGCCACGCTTGGACATTAAACCCACTTCGCTGGCTTTTCAGCAGGCCATCCGCGACTTTCATCAAGCGCGACAGCGGGCCGTGTTGCACGATCTTCTGGCCGCGATCACCGGCCAATCGGATGATCTGCTGGATTATAATGAAGTGTATGAGCAGCTCAAAGGCGGACAATCCGTCGACCGGGGCTTACAAGACATTCCGCTCGACGCCATTGTCGGCAGCGTGGGCCGCTGCACCGAGTTTACCCGCACCTTTTTGCCCCGGTCCAAAGGCGACGTCCGGCGCTGGGCCGAGGTTAAAGCGGCTATGGTGGAACAGGGCCGCTTCCGGCCGATCAATGTCTACCAGATCGACCAAGTCTACTTCGTGCTGGACGGCAACCATCGCGTCTCGATTGCCCGGCTGGAGGGCGAGACCCACATTCCGGCCTACGTGACCGAAATCAAAACCGACGTGCCGCTGACACCGGATGTACAGCCGGATGAACTCATTTGCAAAGCCCGCTACGTCGACTTTTTAGCCTGGACGCACCTGCACGAGCTGCGCCCCGGGGCCGATTTGAGCGTGACCGCGCCCGGCCAATATCGGATATTGGAGGATCAAATCGAACGTCATCGCCACTGGTTGAGCCGCCGCCGGCAGCGCGATATTTCCTCTCAAGAGGCGGTAGAGCGCTGGTACGATGACCTTTACCGGCCGGGCATCCGGCTTATCCGCCGGCAGGGCCTGCTGCGCCATTTTCCCAACCGCACCGAAACCGATCTGTACGCCTGGCTGGTGCAGCATCAAGATGACCTGCGCCAGGAATTGGGTTGGGAGGTTGAACCGGAAGACGCCGCCGCCGATCTGGTCGAGCACTTTAGCCGCGCGCCCTGGCAGATGGTGAAGCGGGTCAAGGAGAAAATACGGCGCGCCTTGCTGCCGCCGCCGCTCGATGCCGGGCCGCCGCCGGGCTGGTGGCGTACCGAGCTACGTCACCCTGACGAGGCGCTCTTTCGCGACATCGTCGTGCCGGTCACCGGTGAGCGGGCCAATTGGGCCGGGCTGACCCAGGCGCTGACCGTGGCCCAACACGACGGCGGCCGCCTGCATGGCCTGCACGTGGTCCCGACCCAGGCCGAGGCCGAGAACGACGCCGGCCGGCAGCTTCAGGCCGAATTTGAGCAGCGCTGCCAGGCCGCCGAGGTTTCCGGCGAGCTCACCATCAAGCCGGGTAACGTCATCCGCACCATTTGCGACCAGGCCCGCTGGGCCGATTTGGTGGTCATCCATCTGGACCACCTGCCGCGCCCCCGGCTCGACGACCGCTTGATGTCCGGCTTTGGCGCCCTGGTGCGAGGCTGCCCCCGGCCGGTGCTGGCCGTTCCTCACCAACCCGCTCCCCTCACCCGCGCCCTGCTAGCCTACGACGGCAGCCCTAAGGCCAACGAAGCGCTGTTTATCGCCGCCTACCTGGCCGGTAAGTGGCAGTTGCCGTTGACAGTCGTGACCGTTACCGAAGATGAACAGGTTGGCCTGGCCACCTTGCAGTCGGCTCAAGATTATCTTGAGGGGCAAGGCGTCTCCGCCGCATTCGTCCAGGAGCGCGGCACGATTGCCTGGGCCATCATTCGCATGGCCCACCTGTACGAGTGTGACTTTATCATTATGGGCGGCTACGGCTTTAGCCCGGTCTGGGAAATTATCCTCGGCAGCGAAGTCGATCAGGTCCTGCGGGCCAAGCAGTGGCCGGTGTTGATTTGCCGGTAGAGAACAGGGGGTATTTTAATATTCTACCAGAGGTGATCACGACGTTCATCAAGGTAGGTAAAATCCTGCAATCCAGATGGTGGTGATGATTGTTTCCCTCCACAGCCGAAGGCCGTTAAAATTAAGGATGAAGGGTGAGGGGTGAATTGTGAGACAAGAAACCTTCGAAGTGAGTCAATTTTGATAGATGTTGTTTGACTTGAACATCTCGTTATGCTAGCCTTTTTATGAAGGGTTTAATTAGAGAAAGTGCTTAATAGGAGCCAAAAGATGACGGTTACCGCTGATCGCCAAGCGGCGCTTGAATTTAAGCGCCGCCTGGAAGAAATCACCACTGTCCTCGACGTTCGGATGTTTGGTTCGCGAGCCAGAGAGGATGCTGCGCCAGACTCAGATCTCGATGTTTTTGTTGAGGTTGATGCCCTAACGCCAGAACTGCAACACCGGATTGATGAAATTGCCTGGGAAGTGGGGTTTGAGCGTGATTTTATCATCTGTCCGGTAGTTGTCACTCGCGATGAGTTACAACACGGGCCGTTGCGAGCCAGCCCGCTGATTTTGAACATTGAACGGGAAGGTGTGTCGCTGTGAAAATGGAACATCGTTTGCCGTCAATATTCACCCTCGTATTAATCGCCCGCAACAATAGCCACCAGCCTTAAACACGGAAAAACCCAAAGGTCACCCAGGAACGGACATTTTGAGGGCATGCCATTTCGAGGCGGAACGACAAGAAATCCCTGTAATGTACTTTGCCAGCGGGCGTTCAGGGGGATTTCTCCTCGTAAGCTCGTCGAAATGACACGGCGATGCCACACAATGGCGCATCAAAGCTGGCTTTGATTTTTGTCTTGACCGCTTGATAAAGCCAGCTTTGTCGCTCCGATGCTGGGGTAAATTACCGAGACGGCGGAGGAAAGTCAGGCCCAGGCCAAAATCACCTTCCCTGCCTCGCCGCTCTGCATGGCGTGAAACCCTGCTTCAAACTGCTCTACCGGGAAGTGGTGGGTGATGATCGGCCGCAGGTTCAAACCGGAACTGAGTATCGCCAGCATCTTATACCACGTCTCGAACATCTCCCGCCCGTAAATGGCTTTGATGGTCAACGCCTTGAAGATGATCTTGCTCCAATCGACCAGTGCCTTTTGCGACGGAATACCCAGCAGGGCGATCTTGCCGCCCATAATCATGACCTCGACCATCTCGTCAAACGCGGCCGGGCTGCCGCTCATCTCCAGGCCGATGTCGAAGCCTTCGTGCATCCCCAGTTCAGCCATCACGTCCCGCAGCGACTCGCGTTTGACGTTCATCGGGCGGGCATCGACCATGTTAGCCGCCAGTTCCAGCCGGGTATCGTTCAAGTCGGTAATGACAATGTGACGCGCCCCGGCGTGGCGAGCCACCGCTGCCGCCATAATGCCGATGGGACCGGCCCCGGTAATGAGCACATCCTCGCCCACCAAATCGAACGAGAGGGCGGAATGGACCGCGTTGCCAAACGGATCGAGAATGGCCCCAATTTCAAAGTCAATCGAGTCCGGCAGGGGGATAACGTTGAAGGCCGGCAGCACCAGATATTCGGCGAAGCCGCCGGGCCGGTGGACGCCCACCCCCCGGGTATGCGGATCGAGATGAAACCGGCCGGCCCGGCTGTTGCGGCTGTACATCTCGACGATGTGGCCTTCGCCCGATACCTTCTGACCGGGCCGCAAATGGGTAACCTTGCTGCCCACCGCTTCGATCACGCCGCTGTATTCGTGGCCGATGACCAGCGGTACTTTGATGGTTTTCTGCGCCCACTCGTCCCACTCGTAAATATGGACATCCGTCCCGCAGATCGAGGTGCATTTGATACGGATTAGCACATCATCCTCGCCCATCGTCGGTTCGGGTACGTCTTGCAGCCACAAACCGGGCGCAGCGTACGCTTTGACTAATGCTTTCATGATAGCCTCCACTGTAAATAGCGTTTGTAGGACAAACTTAAGTTTGTCCTACGGGTATTTTTTCCATTGCTGTGCGCGATCACAATGACACTGCTCTAAAAAAATGACCAGGAGCATCAAAGCTGGCTTTGATCCCCTCCTAACCGTGACAAAGTAAACTTTGTCGCTCCGAGGTCGGCGTCGATTGATGGAACATCAAAGCGGGCTTTGCTCCTGGTTTCGGTCTCTTGACAAAGTAAACTTTGTCGCTCCGGGGGATATGGGGACGGAACTCAGGCCGCTCCGCCCTATCGCCGCTTTCTCTGGGTTCGATCCGCCCGTCGTCCCGGCTATGAGACGCCATTATTGGGAATGATTTGCCTGTTCCCACTAGTCGGAAGCCTTCATTGGCGACAAATCACCTGTTCCGACTAGTCGGAAGCCTTCGTTGGCGGCAAATCACCTGTTCCGGCTAGTCGGAAGCCTTCATTGGCGACAAATCACCTGTTCCGACTAGTCGGAAGCCTTCATTGGCGGCAAATCACCTGTTCCGGCTAGTCGGAAGCCTTCATTGGCGGCAAATCACCTGTTCCGGCTAGCCGGAAGCCTTGCTGCAAAGTCAATTGCCTAGCTTCGTTTAGATAATCCCCAGTTCTTGTCCGGCGGTGGTGAAGGCGGCGATGGCCCGGTCGATGTGGTCGAAGGTCAGGGCGGCGGACATTTGGGTGCGGATGCGGGCCTGGCCTTTAGGCACAACCGGGAAGAAAAAACCGGTCACATAAATGCCCAACTCATACAGCCGCGCCGCTAAATCCTGGGCCAGTTGGGCTTCGCCGAGCATGACCGGAATGATGGGGTGCTCGCCGGGCAGCAGGTTGAAGCCGGCGGTGGTCATGCCGGCCCGAAACCGGGCGGCGTTGGCATGGAGTTGGGCGCGCAGGTCGTCGCCGTGACGAACCAAGTCGATGGCGGCCAGGCTGGCCCCGGTGATGGCCGGCGGCAGGGCGTTGGAGAAGAGATACGGGCGCGACCGCTGCCGCAGCAGATCGACCACTGGCTGGGCGGCGGCGATGTACCCGCCGGCCGCGCCGCCGAGCGCCTTGCCCAACGTGCCGCTCAAAATATCAACCTTGACCCCGTGGTGGGCCGGGGTGCCGCCCCCCTGCGCCCCCAGAATGCCGGTGGCGTGGCAGTCATCGACCATGAGCAAGGCGTCGTAGGCGTCGGCCAGGCGGCGCAGTTCCGGCAGGTTGGCGATATAGCCGTCCATCGAAAAAACGCCGTCGGTGGCGATCAGTTTGATCTGTGCGCCGTCGGCCTCGGCCTGTTGCAATTGGGCCTCCAGGTCGGCCATGTTGTTGTTGGCAAAGCGGTAGCGTTTGGCCCGGCACAGCCGGACGCCGTCGATGATCGAGGCGTGATTCAGGCTGTCGGAGATGATGGCGTCATCCGGGCCGAGCAGCGGCTCGAAGACACCGCCGTTGGCGTCGAAGCAGGCGGCGTAGAGAATGGCATCGTCCATGTGCAAAAAGTCGGCGATGGCCTGCTCCAGTTGGCGGTGGAGATCGAGCGTGCCGCAGATGAAGCGCACCGAGGCCATACCGTAGCCGTAATCATCGAGCGTTTGTTTGGCCGCGGCTACCAACTTGGGGTGATTGGCCAGCCCCAAATAGTTGTTGGCGCACAGGTTGATGATGTCGCGGGGTTGACCGTCCACCAGCACGGTTGCTTCCCCGCCCTGCGGCGAGGTAATCAGCCGCTCGGTTTTATACAGCCCTTCCTGCCGGATTTCCTCCAGCACGGCGCGGTATTTTTGATAAGCGTGTTCCGACATAGCAGCCTCCTAAAATAGTGGGTTGGATAGATGGGTAGTTGGGTGGTTAGGTGGTTGGATGGTTAGATGGTTGGTTGGATGGTTAGTTGGATAGATGGATGGTTAGATAGGTTGGATGGGGTAATAGATGAATGACCGGTGGGCAAAGGGGTATCCGGCATCCTCATTGAGAGTTCGTAGTAACAACTTTAGCCGTTTTTAGGCGTACCGCTAATGAGGGTTAAGATTATACCTGACCAAAGAGCGCGAGGCCTAAAGCCGTCGCGCTGAGAGAGCGAAGGACGCT
>JAGRCC010000528.1 GCA_020433785.1 Anaerolineae bacterium | reverse complement strand
CCGAACAGCCATCGCCATGAAAATGCCGGCGCAACTTTAACGTTATTATTTGGCAGCGTAGTGGTCATGTTCAATCCCTCTCTTTACTTGATTTTTCTCTCATCGTTTGGCAAACATCTTCTCTATTGTACCGAATCCGGACGGGTTTGACATCGGGCTGAGGGTGGATTAGGTGTGGGTCTGGAGGTGGATATGGGTGAGCTAGCTTACTGTAAGCCCGGACGGCTACAATCCCATTATCAACCGGTTAAGATTTCGTAACCGCGCCGGTCCAACTTGAGACGGATGCACAAACCGCCCGCAGTCCGATGACATTGGGGGACCAGTGTGATATACTACAAAGTATACGTCTACCCGGCGCCATGTTATGACCATAACGATAGAAGAAAAACTGAAACAAGGCCTCGAGGCGGCTGAAACGGGGCATAAAGTTAAAGCCCGAACGCTGCTGACCGAGGTGGTTACGGCCGATGAAGAGCAGCTTGAGGCTTGGCTGTGGCTGAGCCGGCTGGTCGATAGTTTGGAGGACAAAATTGTTTGTCTGGAAAATGTCTTAACATTAGACCCGGACAATCAGTTTGCTCAGGCTGAACTAGCCGACGTCAAAGCCGAACAGGAGCGGTTTTTCGCGCCGGTGTACCCGCCCGGCGCCGAGGCCCCGCCGCCGAATGTGGTCACGCTGCCCGAGGCGGCCAACCAGCCCATCACCGACGCCTACCCGCATCACGATGAATTCGACAATGTGTGGCTATGCCCCTACTGCGCCCAACTGACCGAACCGGAGCAGCGGCGCTGCCCCCACTGTCGCAAACCGTTGATCATCAAACGGCGTGTGCGCGAAGAGCGCAGCGTGTGGCTGCGGCGCGGTATTTTTTTGCAGGTATCGATGATGATGATGGTGGTGTCGCTCAGTTCGGCCGTCTTTGTGGTGATGGTCAGACAGCAGGGTATCGAAAACCCCACCCGCTTTATGCCGCTCTACTTAGGGGCCGACCTTGACATCCGGTTGGACAGCAGCCGCCAAATCGTGCTCGACGCCTTTCCGGTGTGGGCTTTTTGGGGGTTGGTGGCTATTCTGGCGTATACTATCGTCATGATGCTTCTCCTGTATATTCGGATACCGTACGGCAATGTGTTGTATTTAATCAGCGCCACCAATAGCTTGGTCATGGGGCTTTTTGGCATGATCTTTTTCTACGGTTCCATCCCCGCCTTGGGCCTTAGCGCCTTTGCTTTTTTATTGGGGCTGGTGCAGTTTATCGTCACCCTGAATTTATGGAACGACTTTACCTTTAAAGAGCATCGCATTCAACTGCGCATTGACCGCGACGCCAAATCGCAGGCCAGCCTGTTCCAAAGCGGCCGCAAATACAGCAAAGCGGGCATGTGGGGTCTGGCCGCCATCCACCTGCGTCGGGCGGTCGCCGCTAACCCGCGCAGCCCGGCTTATTATCTGGCGCTGACGATGGCTTATGCGAATATCAACCGCTACGATCTAGCCGGCGAGTCGCTCCGGCAGTTTGAACGGCTCGACCCGCATGCGACCGACATCGAACTGCTGAAACAACAGATTCGGGTCGGCCAGGCGCAGGAGGGCGCTAAGACCAACTCATGAAAGCACCATCATCCTATTTTGACCCAGCCGATCTTACCGAAGACGACGACGCCACCCGGCCTTACAATCTCAAAAGCCGGATGGCCCGCGGTGTGAACAAGCTGCCGCTGGCCCGGCGTATCCACCGGTTAGGGCTGCGAGTCGCCTCCTACTTCCACCGGCTGCAATGGAAGCTGACCTTTGCCTACACCCTGTTCACTGCCGGCACCATCCTCATTCTGGCTGTGGTGGCTCTGGCGCTGCTGTGGTACCTCAACTTCCAATCGAACCTGTACCCCAACGCCGTCGCCGACGCCATGAGCAAAGGGGTGCCGCCCCTGGCCGATTTTCTGGAGCAAAACCCACCGGATCAGGCCGGCCTCCAGCGCTGGCTCGATGACGCCATCAAAGCCAACTACCTGATTATGAACGTGCCCAAGGACAAAACCGGCCAAGACGCCGAGACCCGCGTCCCCGGCTTCTTTGGCGAAGTTGAACTGGCGGCCATTGTCGATACGGACGGCCACGTGTTAGCCGTCAACGCCGACGACGAGGCCATCGTCCTGAATGAAGCGCTGCCCGGCCATCTCAGCCCGCAGGCCGCCTCGGTCCTTGAGGCCGCTTTACGCGGCGAGACCGATGTGGCCCAGTTGGCGACTCGGGGCGAAGGGTCGTTAACTGCGGCTGCGCCTATCTGGGGGCGCGATAATCAAGTGGTGGGCGCGATGCTGTTCACCACGCCCGCTTTTCCCATCAGCGAAAGCGAATTTCTGCAAAATGTATTGCAGCAGATGATCCTGCCGTTCGCCGGGATCATGCTGGTGGTTGGGGTGGTCGTCGGCGCGCTGTTCGGCTTTTTGATTGCTCGTGGCTTAACCCGCCGCCTGCGAAATTTGTCTGAGGCCGCCGACGCCTGGAGCGAGGGCAACTTTCACGTTCTGGCTCAGGACAACGGCGGCGATGAGTTGAGCCGCCTGGCCGGCCACCTCAACCACATGGCCATTCAACTGCAAAACCTGCTGCAAACGCGGCAAGAGTTGGCCGGACTGGAGGAGCGCAACCGCCTGGCGCGCGAACTGCATGATTCGGTCAAGCAGCAAGTGTTCGCTACGGCCATGCAGGTTGGCGCGGCCAAGGCGCTGATCGACCGGCAGCCGGAGCAGGTCAAACCCCACCTGCAAGAGGCCGAACATTTGGTGCGCGAGGCCCAACAGGAGCTAACCACCCTTATTCTGGAACTCCGTCCGGCGGCGCTGGAAGGCCAGGGCCTGGCCCGCGCGCTCAATCACTATGTGACCGACTGGTCGCGCCAAACCAAAATAAAGGCCGATGTCCGCATCAGCGGCGAACGGCCCCTGCCGCTGCCCACCGAGCAAACGCTGTTCCGGGTGGCTCAGGAGGCGCTGGCTAACATCGCCCGCCACAGCCGGGCCGCCACCGTTGAGATTTACCTGGGCTGGGAGGCGGATGAGATCCGGCTGGTCATTTCAGACAATGGCTGTGGCTTTAACGTGAGCCAGGTCAACGGCAAAGGCGTGGGGCTGCAAAGCATGCGCGAGCGCATTGAGGTCCTGGGCGGGCAGTTCTTCGTCAAGAGCCAACCCGGTGTGGGTACGCAGGTGATCGCCCAAATTGTTAACCCCGAAAAAAGGAGTACATCGTGACCGAAGCGATTAGTGTCTTGATTGTGGATGACCACCGGGTGGTTCGCCAGGGGGTCCGGGCGTTTTTGGAAACCCAGCCCGGCATCATGGTCGTGGCCGAGGCCGACTCCGGCGAGGCCAGCATCCAGTTGGTGCAGGAGCACGCGCCCGATGTGGTGTTGATGGACCTGGTAATGCCCGGCATGGACGGCGTCGAGACCACCCGGCAAGTCAAGAAGGTTAGCCCCCGCACCCAAATTATTGTGTTGACCTCCTACCACCAGGACGAATATATCTTTCCGGCCATTCGGGCCGGGGCGCTGTCGTATCTGCTGAAAGACGCCCAGCCGGAGGAGCTGGCCAACGCCGTGCGTAAGGCGGCCAAAGGGGAAGCCGTGCTCCATCCGCGTGTGGCGGCCCGTGTGGTCCAAGAGCTGCACGGCGTCCGCCAGGACAGCCCCAACCCTTTCACCGAACTCAGCGACCGCGAGCTGGAAGTCCTGCGCCTAATTGCCGACGGCATGAACAACGCCGATATTGCCGAGCAGTTGGTTATCAGCGAAAAGACGGTCAAGAGCCACGTCAGCAACATTTTGAGCAAACTCCATCTGGGCGACCGCACCCAGGCCGCCGTCTACGCCTGGCGCGAGGGCGTGGTCCGGCGGATGGATGAAGGCGGATAACCTGACTGCCGATCACTTTATTGAGATTTATACCTCCCAAGCCGGCGCGTATCACCGTATGATCGCGCCGGAGGATGTGGACGGCAACCTCTTGCCGGCCATCGAAACTATTACGTCGCTGCGAGGCAAGCGCATTTTGGACCTGGGCACGGGCAGCGGGCGCTTGCCGTTACTTTTTGGCGCTCAGGCCGGCCAAGTGGTGGGCCTCGATTTGCATGCCGCCATGCTGGCCGAACACCAACGCCGGCGGAAGCAGCGCGGCGGGCGATGGGGACTGCTGCAAGCCGATATGCGCCGCCTGCCGCTGCCCAACGGCTGGGCCGAGGTGGTTATCGCCGGCTGGGCGATTGGCCATCTGGTCGGCTGGTATGGCGACCGCTGGCACAGCGAAGTGCAGCAGGTGCTGGCCGAGATGCAGCGGCTGGTTGCGCCGGGCGGCGCGTTGATTATCCTGGAAACCCTCTCGACCGGCAGCCTGATCCCCCGGCCCCCCACCGACGGCCTGGCCCGCTACTATGACTGGCTGGAAACGGACCTGGGCTTTAAGCGGCAGGCGATTCGCACCGATTATCAATTTCACAGCGTCGATGAGGCCGTCGCCCGGATGGCCTTCTTCTTCGGCCCGGAGTTAGCCCGGACAATTCGCGACCAAGGCTGGGCCAGAGTGCCGGAGTGGACGGGCGTGTGGGGCCGGCTGGCCATCTAACTGATAGCCGGCCGCGGTTGGCAACGCCACTAATTCCAACTTTTTTTTAGTTGTTTCCTATTCTTTTCTTATGCTTTTAGGTTAGCATTCTCGGCAGACGTTCATAACCCCTCAAAGCCAACAGCCGGAGACAAATTGGGATAACTCAATCAACGCTGAAGTTCACCCTTACCTGAGGTACCCCCTCTGTCTCTAAGCTTGAGAACCTTGTCTTTTCATTAAACTTAATAGCTCGAACAATGGTTTCTTTGATCTGTGTGATCCACTCTGGTCGGCAGGCTTTTTTTGTCAACGAAGGCGGCCACATTGGGCTGTGGTTCGTGAGCGGCTCTCGCTCCTCGGCTGCCTTGGACGACTTTAAAGGCGGCTCGCTCACCATCAGCAGCGTGGCCAACCCCGCCGCCGATACGACGCCCAAACGGCTTTACCTGCCGTTGGTCGTTAAACATTAGATCCTGAAGGGGGCCGTGAGTCTTTTGAACACAGCATTTTGCGTCTGTTTTATTATGATAATCTAAGTCGGTCCGAACGGCAGCGCATGCATCACGAAGCGGCGGCCTTCTACGAAAATGACGAACCCGATGCCCTCAAAACGGCCCTGCATTATGAGCGAGCCGGTGAACACGTACGGGCGGCTGAGTTAGTAACGGCGGATGTTTGGGTGCTGATCAATCAGGGGTTAGCCCAACCTGAGCGTCAGTGAACAACGACAAGATCATTTTCAAAAGCTCAAAATTCTCAGCAATCTGGACATCGATCAGGAAATTACGGGCGATTGGACCAGCGCGGCCGAAAGCTACCGACGCGGGTTGGATCCGGCAGAACAGCCGTGCGGCTGCGCTTTAGCCTCACAGTTGATGAGCAGATCTCGGACAAGGGCTGGGTAATTGATAGTATACAGGTGACCTGTGGTCCACTTTTAGCGCCTGGTAATAACCGATTTTTCTTTACGATAATTCTAAAGTGATTGGTGAAAGGTAGCCGCGATTTAATATTCTAACTTTTTTTCAAGACTATTTAAATGCTGCGCCTATGATCTTCAATTATATTAAAGACAACTTAGGAACTCACTAAGGTGAGGGGGTAACTTCAATATTACACTATAAGAACTAGCATCTGTAATTCGTCTACTATTAGTCATAACATTCTGAAACCTGTTTAGCACTTATTTATTTGTTGTTCGACTCCTACAGCTTCACCATTCACTTATTTCATCACCATCCCCGTAAAACCGGCCTTGCAAGGCCGGTTTTTTTTTGTCCAGGGTTTAGATATCTCAATCATTCGGCGTTGCGTAGGACAAACTTAAGTTTGTTCTACAACCGCATCTACTTTTGAAGAAGACTTCTGTTTTGCGGATCAAACCGGGGACAACCATCGGCTCAGGAGGCGGCGGCAGTGGGCCACGGCCTGTGGCCCGCCGCGATACAGCTTTTGGGCCAACTGAGTTTGAAATGTCAACGATTGGCCCAGTGGATGGGCTAACAAGTGGGAGCGATAACCGGCAAACGAAAAATCGCGGCGACGAAAGGCCTCGACCAGACAATCGGCCGCGACGGCACCGTAGGCCAGGGCCTGAGCTATGCCCTCGCCAAAGGCCGGTTCGACGCCGGCGGCATCACCCACCAGGAGAATGTTCGGTTGGGAGAAAATGCCGTCGGCGGCAAACCAGCGTTCGGGGTGACCTTGCCAATTTGGGGGGGACAGGTCAACGTGACGCTGTTGCAGCGCCTGTCCAAAAATCGCTTTTAGATCGGCTCGCCGGCGTTCAGGATGGACCCGGCTGTCGAAGATGCCGCGATTCAAACAGGCTGCACCGGCCTCGAGGCAGGGAAAATCCCAGACGTAGCCCTGTAAACCTTCGGCCACGGGGGCGAAATCGAGAACCGCGGTTTGATGAATAAATTCCCGGCAGCGCCGCGCATCAACGGGCGTGACCACTTCCATCAACCGGGAGACACGAGCTTTTTCAGGCAAACGCATTTTGGCCCGAACTGAGCTTTTAGCACCATCGGCCGCAACCAGGGCGCGAACCTGAATCGTTCTGCGGCTGGTCTGGACTCGCAGGCCGTCATCAACTCGCTCAAACCCGCTAAAGCTTTCATCCTCAAATAGCCGGAGACCGCGCTTGACCGCCGCCTGAGCCAGGGCGTGATCGAACTCATGACGGCGCACGACTCGAAAAATATTGGGACGGCGAAAATAGTACGGATCGCCGCCAAAGTGCAACTCGACGGTGTGGATGGGCACGGCCGGGACATCGATTTTGAGCCGCAGCCGGCCCAAGGTGACATCAGCCCAACGGGTAACACCCCCG
>JAGRCC010000527.1 GCA_020433785.1 Anaerolineae bacterium | reverse complement strand
TAAACCCAATTTACAGACAATAAATTTAGATCCGTGAAAATCCGTTCAATCCGTGTAATCCGTGTTCTACAATTTCCGCGAGTGACATAAATCTGCCCCACCCTCATTAAATTGACCGCAGCTTTCGCCCCGCGATTACGTGGATTAACTTCGCCCTATATTGTTCGCCATAAAGGAACAGCGCAAAATAGGGACGACCATCGGCCGTCCGAGCTAAGACCGCCTGCTGCCCATTGAGAACCATTAATTCATACGCCAGTCGTGACGGGGCAACGCGCTGTACCCCAAAAATAAAGGCAGCCACCGCTTCCCGCCCACGCAGAACTTGAGTCGCCGCGCCGCGCTCCCCACCGCCATCGGGAACAAAGATGATATCGTCAGCCAACAGTTGCAGGAACGCCTCAACTTCGCCCAATTCAACGACCTCAATGAAACTTTTCAACAGACGTTCGTGGGCTTCCGGCGTGGGATCAAAGCGAGCCCGGTTCTCGGCGATATGATCCCTGGCCCGCTTGAATAGTTGGCGGCAAGCGGCCTCACTTTTTTCCAGCATCTCGGCAATTTCTTTGAACTTGTACTCAAAAACCTGATGCAAAATAAAGACCGCTCGCTCTGCCGGCGACAGCGACTCCAACAGGACCAAAAAAGCCGTGGAGATTGAGTCATACGTGGCCGCTCGTTCCGCCGGGTTGATCAAGTCACGCTGGCCGACAGTCGCGATCGGTTCCGGCAGCCACGGCCCTAAGTACTGCTCTCGCTGCGTCCGGGCGGCGCTGAGTTGGTTGAGACACAGCCGAGTCACGATCGTGGTCAGATAATATTTTGGATTGTGGATGGTCTGGCCTGAACTCGTTTGAACGCGCACAAATGTATCTTGCAGCACATCCTCGGCCTCCGTCACCGTGCCCAGCATCCGATAAGCAATCGCAAAAAGCAGCGGTCGATACGTCTCAAATTGTTCGATTTCCATCCGTTTAATCCCCACTTCGTCTCAATTGGTTGCTCTTGACTTGGCGATTGCCCCACGTCGCCGCTGTTTATTATACCGCTCCCTTCCATTCCAGAAGAAAAAGCCGGGAAAGCGACGTTCCATCTCCAAAACCCCGCCTAACAACCAGATGAAGAAATTACGAATCGCGACCGCGCTTTTGCGCCGGAAGATGAGCTTCCAGGCAGCATCGGCCGGATATGTGGCAAAGCCAACAGCATCTTGCGGTCCCAAGGCGATACCCTGGCCATAATAAGCAAAGCTCAACGGCCGGGGTGATTGGTCTTTGATTTCGGCCATGATATTATCCGCCGCCTGCGCCCCGCTGACCAGCGCGGTGAACAGACTCATGCGCATGGGCGCACCTGGCTCTTCAACCGGCCAAGCCGCATCGCCGACGGCATAGATGTTCGGATGAGACAGCGACCGGAGATACGGATCGACCAAAATTTGATGGCGGCGATTGACTTGCAGTCCGGCCTCTTTGGCCAGGGGTGAAGCCATAAAACCGCCGGCCCAGACCACGACATCGGCCGGCAACCAGCCCGAAGCCAAGACCACGCTATCCGAATTGACCCGTGTGACCGATTGGTATTCACAAACGTGGATCGATTGCTCCCGCAGCGCTTGAATCATATGCTGCTGAATCTGTGGCCCCTTAAACGCGCCGGCCTGGCCTTGAGTTACCAGCGTCACCGTGCTGTGTGGATACACACCTTTAATTTGAGTCGCGGTCTCGATCCCGGTCGCGCCGCCGCCAACCACCACCACCTGAAACGAGCGCTGGCCAAAAGCGGTAAGTTTTTGTTGCAGCGGGGTAGTGGTTCGCTCACCGTAAGGATCAAGCGTAAATGCATAATCAGCCACCCCCGGCACAGTCTCTCGATCGACGTGGCTGCCCAAGGCATTAACCAAATAGTCGTAACGGAGCGGCTTATCATCCTGAGCGGTTCGTACCCGAACGACCTGTTGCCCCGGATCGATGGCCGTCACCCAGCCTTGGACAAAATCGACTTTTGTGCCGCGTAACATGTAGGCCATTGACCGGTTTTTGAGCTGGACCCCGGTTGCCTGTTCGTGCAGACGCGGCCGTTCAACAAAGTAATCGAGTGCATTGACTAGGGTAACGGTTGTTGTCAATCGTTTGCTTTTACCGGCCAGTCGCAGGGCGGCCATCATCCCGCCGTATCCCCCGCCCAAAACAACAATATGTTTTTTGTCAGTTATCATCATTTGCCTCACTGTACAAACGCTATGAACTTTGATATATAAGACCAGTGAGGTGATCAAAACGTGACATGCCTGAAAATTAAACGTAGGACAATCGGCTAAATTGGGCGGTTTCCACCATTAAGTGGGCCAACAAATCAGCGATTGTCCTACATTATCAAATCTTAGCGGAGAGGCTAAAGAAGGCGATTTTTAGGAAACTCAAACGTCCTTATAAGCTTCAATGGTGGCCTTGCGAGGCGTCTCGCCTGCTCGATACCTCACGTACCAATGGGGCAGCCAACCCAACCCGGCCAAACTAACCTCGACATCGGCGCGGCGGGGCTTAATCTCGACCGTCGTAATACCGGCCGCGGCCTCGTCCCAGCGAGTCGAGATGGCCTCACTGGCTTCTTCAAGCTCTTGCTTGACCTTGGCGATCTCTTCTTTTATATCCTCAATTTCTGCCTGGGTTTCCTCAACATCATACTTGGCCTGACCCGTTAGCCGGCGTTTGGTCATCGCTCCGCTAATCAGACTTTTGCGGCGGCGGCGAGAGAAAAACCCCAATACCGACTCGCCAATACCCGTAATCTCTTCACGTTGGCGGGCCGCGTATTTGGCTTCATCTTTGTCCAACTCCATCTCTTTTTTACGCAGCTTATCGTTCAACCGATCCAGCGATTTAGCGTATTTCTCTTCCAATTTATCGACCTCATCGTCCCGAGCCTCACGGGCCAATTGCTGCACCCGAATTTTGAAGGCCCGCTCATCTTCGTCAGCCTGCTGCACCGCCTTCAAAGACTCATGCCGAAACAAGGGATAGCGGCTGTTATTATAAAGCCAATCGGACAGGCTCTGCTTTAATCCCTTAATTTCCTGCTCGGTGTTCATATCTGCGGGCAGCGGGGCAAAATAAGGCCCTTGACTTTCACCAAGCGACTCCGGAGCAGATTGTAGGTCTCGCGTCGATACCGACAGCGTTTCGGCTTCATTCCACTCAACGCCACGCAGCCCGCCCGCTACCCGAGCCACCAGGGTTTGGTCGGTTTGGCTGTTAACCTTGTACTTCGTGTCGACAAACCGCACCGTGGCACTGCCGATGAAGGCCGGTTCGTAGATCAACTCAATTTTGTCGACAGTAACCGGGTTTTGCTCATCCCCAAGCCGGCGCACCGCCGCCTGCTCGCTCACTTCGATGGGCAGAAACGCCTGCGGCACGGCGGATGATAGGGACGGCGCATGGGCCGAATACCCGTCAGGGCCACTCTCGGTTGGAGCCGGGCTATCGATGGTGACCGGAGCCGGTGCTGGCGCTGCCGGCGGGACCGGTGGCGATGTCCGATCGGCCATCAACTGTCTGACCTGGGGTTTTGTCAGCGGGCCACGCAGGTAACTCAGCGCCCACCGGGTTTGAAACACCACCGGCCCATCGGCATGCACGTTGTGCAGCAGAAAGACCCGATTGCCAAGTTGGCTAAGCATCGTATCAAAATCAACGTTCTCCCCCCGACCGCCCGCCTCGGCGATGGCTCCTTTCAACCCCTCTAACACCCGGGCTTTGTCGCGTTCGGCTTGCAGCTTGCCGATAAACCACGTCCCGGCATTGGTCAGCCCCTTGTAATCCAGATCGACCGGGTTTTGCGTGACCAGCATCGCGCCTAACCCAAAAGCGCGCGCCTGCTTGAGCAGCGTCAATAAGGGTCGTTTAGACGGCGGCTCGGCGGTGGGCGGGAAGAAGCCGAAAATTTCATCGAAATAGAGCAGGGCGCGCAGGCTGGTTGTCCCCGGCTGGCGGCGCATCCAGGTTAACAGATTTTCCAGCAGCAAAGTCACAAAAAACATGCGCTCACTGTCCGACAGGTGAGCGATATAAAAAATAGCGTGGCGCGGCTGCCCCTCGGCGGTGTACATGAGCGCGTCGATGTCCAGCGGCTCGCCTTGCAGCCAGGCCGAGAACGTCGGCGAGGCCACCAGGGTATTAAACGCCATGGCCAACTCAAACCGGTTGGACTCCGGGAAAAAGGTATCGACATCAAACACGCCCATTTGGCGCACCGGCGGATTTTGGATCGACATGATCAGTTTAGCCAGATCAAGGTCCTCCCCCTTCTTCCAGAAATGCTCAAAGATATTCGATAGGAGAATGGCCTCGCGGCTGCGAACCGGATCGGCTTTTAGGTTGGCCAAGCTAAGCATCGCCGCCACAGTTCCGCCAATCCGCTCCCGGATCAACTCGGCGTTGCTGTCAAAATCAAGCTGCGGCGCGGCCAGGCTGCCCAAGATATTGACCGATACACCGGCATCGGAGCCGGGGGTGAAGATGGTGTAATCACCCGCCTCTTGCAGCAAGCGCAGCCGCTCCGCCCCCTGCCCCCAATCGGCCAGGCCGTCGCGCCACATTTCGGCTGTAGCGGCGGCATGTTCGGCCACGGTGCGGCCCTTGCGCCGGGCGTCGTCAACGTTAACCCACGGCTCAAAATCCTCCGGGCGCAGATCCGGAAACTGGAGCAATAAGTTGGTGATATCTCCTTTAGGATCGATCATCAACGTTGGTATTTTGTCGATGGCCGCTTCTTCCAGCAGCCCAATACACAGGCCGGTTTTGCCGCTGCCGGTCATCCCGACACATACGCCGTGCGTGGTCAAATCGCGGGCGTCATAGCTAACCGGCACATCGAGGCGTTGTTTACCGGCCAGATCATACTCAGCCCCCAAGAAGAATGAGCCGAGCTTTTCAGGGGGTGCTTGCATAAAATTTTCTCCTTTATTCAACGTTTTATGCAGTTCAGGCAATATTACCGCCTGGGCTAGGGTCAATGAAACGTTGCGGTTTCATTCTGCCTTCAGTATAGCATAACTACAGTAAAATGCGGATATTGCTTATCGCGCCAAACCTTATTCGATCGCTGGTGGCTGTGGAGCGATGAGACGAATCATGAGCTAGACAGGTCGAAGGCTATGCCGGGTCACATCTGAGAAGAGAGGTCGTTGCTGTAGGGCTGTTAGCTGAATGTCTTATGCTTACAAAGCCGCCACTACAGTCGGCCAGTTATGCGGGCTGACAGTGCAGATAGTGAGCGATGGGCTGGAGGCCGGGAGGACAGCCGGCTGGCTATCATCCGGGGTGATAAATACGGCCAAAATTTGTGTATTCTGGCGATTAAGCTGCATCAGCGCCTGGTTCATGAGGGGATCAGGCCGGCTGATCAGAACGATTACAAACGGCAGTCGCGGCAGCGACCGTAAAACCTCAGCCAGGGGTTCGCGCCCGTCGTTTTCAACTTTGGCCAGATAGTTCAGGGTTCCCCACCAGCTTAGAGCGGTTGTGGGCGGTCGCCACTGCGGGCTGTGGCCGATGAGCCGAAACGGAAGCGTTTTGTGAGCGGCGTAATAGCCAAAGGTCGCCGCCAGCCGCAGCGCCGTCTCGAACGTGGAGAATTTTCCCTCGCCTACATTCCCTTCGAAAGATAAATCGAGGACCACCGTCATCGTGAGCTGCGCCTGGTCGGACAACTCTTTGACCACCAGGCTGCCCACTCGGGCCGTGCTGCGCCAATGGATGTGGCGCAGCGAGTCGCCGGAGCGGTATTCACGGGTGCCGATAATCTCGCTGCCGTGGCCGGCGCGGTGAGAGGGCCGGTCGGTGAAGCCTCGATGCTCCAGCAAACGTAACCGTTTGAGCGGATGAAATTGGGGATAGATCAGCAGAGACTCAGACGCAGGCAGCGTTCGGCGGCGGCGAAACAGGCCAAAAGCGCCGTTCGATTGCAGCGGCAGTTCAGGAAAACGATGAACACCTCGGCGGTCGCACTGAGTTTGGTAATTGAGCCGAACCGGACGACCTCGAAATAGGCTGGGCACAAAAAACGGCTGGATTTGATCGGCCGGCGGGGCAAAGGGGCATTGTTCCTGACCGGCGATGAGAAAGGCTGGCCTTAGACGGGTTTGCTCAAGCTGAAGCGTGACTTCAACCGCATCGTCCTCAAAGAAATCGCCGGTTTCCGGCAGCGCATCATCCCGCAAGTCGGTTCGGTTGAGGTCCCGCACCGTGCGTTCGAGCCGGACGCCTTGTAAAATCCCTCGCCCATAAAAGAAATCGACCACCAGCAGCGCTAGCAGCAGGTTGGACATCAGATAAACCCATCCGACCTGAGTCTGGTTCGCCAGTAGATATAGGATCAGGGCGAATATGAGAAGGATAAAAGCCCGTTTCGTCAGCATGACTCTTGGAATGATGAATAATGAATGATGAATTTTTTCTGAATGATTGTTCATTACTCATCATTCAGCGTTCATCATTTGGTTTACGCCACCGGAACCGGGATGGTATTGAGCAACGTCTCGATGACGGTTTCTTTGGCGGTTCTGGCCGGATCGTGGGTGATGAGGCGGTGGGTCAAAACGCCGGGAGCGACGGCTTTGATGTCGTCGGGCGTGACAAAGTCACGGTGGTTTAAGAGCGCCATCGCCTGGGCGGCGCGCTGAAGAGCCACCCCACCGCGTGGACTGACACCGAGCATAACGTCGGCATGAGTTCGGGTCGCGGCGAGCAGCCGGACAATATACTCTTTGAGCGACCGCACCACCCCAATGCTTTTGACCAACTGCTGCAAGGCCAAGACATCGACCGGCGAGATAACCGGCTCGATTTGGGTTAGCGGGTCTTGATGTTCCTCGCGTTCTAAAATCAAAACTTCATCCTCAAACTCCGGGTAGCCCATACTCAGCGAGATCAGAAAGCGGTCGAGCTGGGCTTCCGGTAGAGCAAAGGTACCGGCCGTCTCCACCGGATTTTGGGTAGCGATTAAAAAGAACGGTTCTTCAAGATGGTACTGGTGGCCGTCGGCGGTGACCTGGCGTTCGGCCATGCTTTCCAGTAGGCTGGATTGGGTACGGGGGGTGGCCCGGTTGATCTCGTCAACCAGTACGAATTGGGCAAAGATCGGGCCTGGCATAAAAACAAAGCGTTGGTCTTTTTGATTGTAGATGGAGGTGCCGATGATATCGCTGGGCAGCAGATCCGGAGTGCATTGGATGCGTTTGAAGCTGGCGCTGATCGAGCGGGCCAGGGCTTTAGCCACCAGCGTTTTGCCGACGCCGGGCACATCTTCTAACAGTAAATGTCCACCGGCCAGCACCGTGGCCAGAACCAGCCGAAGTTTGAACGGTTCGATGACGGCTGCCTGGCTCACGTTCGCTTGCAGTCGATCGATAAATCGCACAGCGTCATCGATGCTGAAGACTTTGGGTAGGGCCGGTCGAGTTTGGGCAGCTGTGGTGGGGTGGGCTTGTTCGGTCATCATACTGGTCATTTTTCTCACCGTTACGTAACTCGGTTTAGATACATCTCCTAATTAGCTTTCCCTAAAATGACCTATTTTGCAAGTTTTTGGCCGCACTTTAAAACGAAAGACCCCGCCGGGGTCGGAAATCCGCGAGGTCTGTGATGCATTACCGGTGATTCAGTTGTTAGACGGTTGCTCTCCGGTGAGCTTAAAGGTAAACTGGCTCAATATTCATTTCAGCCAGAATCTTGTCGCGGATAGTGCCAAAATCAGCAGAGGAACGAACAAAATCAAGCCGGTCGGTGTCAATGGTGAGGATGGGGCAGAGCGTAAAGTCCTCAATCCAGGCATTGTAAAGTTCGTTCAACTGTTGCAGATACAGCGGCGAGATATACCTTTCAAAGTGGCGACCCCGGCGTTGGACTCGCGCAATGAGAGTGGGAATGCTGGCTTTTAAGTACACTACTAAATCGGGTTTAGGGAGAATCTGAACAAATTCATCGTACAGATCCCGGTAGAGCTGGTATTCCTGGTCAGACATTTTGCCCAGGCGGTAGAGGTTGCGGACGAAGATATCGGCATCTTCATAAACGCTGCGATCTTGGATGACCGAGCCGGGATGCTGGGCCATTTCGCGATGAATGCGAAACCGCCGAGAGAGGAAAAAGACCTGGGAATGAAAACTCCATCGATTCATGTCCTGAAAAAACTTTTCTAAAAAAGGATTGTCATCGACAGCCTCTAAAAAGGGGGACCAATTTAACTCTTCCGCTAAAAGTTGGGTGAGTGTACT
>JAGRCC010000526.1 GCA_020433785.1 Anaerolineae bacterium | reverse complement strand
GAAACGCCGCCGAGGACATATCGCCGGGAACGGTAAAGTTGAGCGGTTTGAGCGACGTTTTTTCGGTACAAAAGGTGATGGTGCCCTGATCTTCGCCCTGGAGGTTGATGCCTTGATGGCGCAGCAGCCGCAGAGTGTGGTCTCGGGCCGGACCAGGTTGGTGGAGGGTCATCCGGCCTTCCGCGCCGAGCGTGGCCAGGATTAGGGCGGTCTGCAATTGGGCGCTGGCAACCGGCATGTCATAGTCGATGGCGTGCAAGTGACCGCCGGTAATCGACAGCGGGGCGTGGCCGTCGGTGGTGTCGATTGTGGCCCCCATCTGGCGCAGCGGCTGGGCGATGCGTTCCATCGGCCGGCGGCGCAAGCCCTCATGGCCGTCAAGCGTACTCGTAAACGGCTGAGTCGCCAGCAGGCCCATCATCAGCCGCATCGTTGTGGCCGAACCGCCGCAAAAAAGCGGTTGATCGGGCGCGCTGAGGCCATACAGACCTTGACCGTGGACCGTCAGCGTGGCCCGGCCCGCTCCGGTCGGTTCGACCTCGACCTCGATGCCTAACGCCCGGATACAATCGACCATACGAGCCGTCACCCCGGCGTCGAGCCAATTGCGGGCGATACTGCGGCCATCGGCCACGGCGCCAAAGATCAAGGCCCGGTGGGAGATCGATTTATCGCCGGGGACAGTCACCTCACCGGTTAGGGAGTCGGATGGGTGGATAATGAGTTTCATGATAATTAACCTAAGAAAACTAGTTGATAGAGTTCGTGGAGTTGATAGAGTTGATAGAGTTCATAGGGGTAAGGCGTTAAAGAGTTAAAGCGTTTTAAGATGGAGAGTTTAGAACGGTTTGGTTAAGACGTCGCAACCCGCAAACTACAATCTCCAAAACTCCACAAACTCCATTAACTCCAAAAACTCTACAAACTCCCAAACTCTACTGGTACATGGTTCTACGTTGTTCAGCCACGGATTCTAAAATAGACCGTAGGGCGGCTTCGTTGCCTTGCGAAATGGCTGTGGTGATCTGGCTAAGCTGCTGTTGGGCTATGCTTAGTATCTGGCTCACCGCTGATTTATTGGTCAGTAAGATATCGAGCCACATGTCCACGTTGCCCGCCGCTACGCGCGACGTATCTTTGAAGCCGGTGGCAGCGACCTCCCAGACCGTATTATCTTGCTCCGCCACCCGCAGCGCCGTAGCGACCAGCGTCGCGGCCAGGGTGTAGGGTACATGGCTGATGGTCGCCACCAATTGGTCGTGGCGGTCGGCCGGTAATATTTGCACTTTAGAGCCGATAGCTTCGGCGAGAAATTGAATGGTGTAGGTTGTCTCAGGCGCGGTTCGGTCAAGTGGGGTAATGATCCAGGGCGCGTTTTTGAATAAATGGGCCTCGGCCACATCCATCCCTGATTTTTCTTTACCGCACATCGGATGTGATCCAACCGGCTGTAGCCCTGGTGGGAGTGAATTCATGACCCGGACAATATCTTGTTTGGTACTGCCCATATCGGTGATGATGGCTTCCGGCTTATAAAAAGGGGTAAACGAGGTTATCTGGTTGAGCATGGTTCTGACCGGTGTGGCAAAGAAGACGAGATCGGCCTGACGTAAAGCCGTCTCCGGATCGGTCGTGGCGATATCAACAACGCCGGCATCCAGTGCGCTTTGCACGGCATCCTCACGTCGAACCAAACCCACCACCTGCCGGCAAATAGCGCCTTGTTTGAGGGCTAGTCCTAGCGATCCACCCATTAGACCTAAGCCAATGATGGCTACCTGAGCATCTTTTAGAGAAAAACTGGCAGCGAAAATGCACCTCCTGAAGGAACGGTTAGAGATGGAGAGATTGGAGATGTATAGGCTAAACCCTAAGAGCCAACCTCTCCATCTGTTTGGATATAACTAGTATATGAGGCTTATTTCCTACGCTATAAACTCCGATCGACGGCGGCCGCAATTGGTCTAATCTCGTTCATTAATTCAGCGAAACGATGGGGCTTTAATGATTGTTCGCCATCGCTGCTGGCTTCGGCAGGGTTAGGATGAACTTCGATGATGAGGCCGTCCGCTCCGGCGGCAACCGCCGCTTTGCTGGTGGCTTTAACCAGGGTCCACCGACCGGTCGCATGACTGGGGTCAACCACCACCGGCAAATGAGTCAACTCTTTTAATACGGGTACGGCGTTGATATCCAGCGTGTTGCGGGTGTACTTTTCAAAGGTGCGAATACCCCGCTCACAGAGCATTACCTGGTGGTTCCCGTTTGACATGATGTATTCCGCACTCATCAGTAACTCTTCAATCGTACTCATCATCCCACGTTTTAGCAAAACCGGCTTATTTATTTTCCCTACAGCGTTGAGTAAGGCGTAGTTTTGCATGTTGCGGGTGCCAATTTGGAGAACATCGGCGTACTCAGCGACCAGATCGACTTGATCGGGGGCCATTACTTCGGTGACAATGTGTAGACCGGTTTCCTCGCGAACTTGGGCCATAATTTTGAGACCCTCTTCGCCCATACCCTGGAAACTATAAGGTGAGGTTCGCGGTTTGAACGCTCCCCCGCGTAATAGATGGGCACCGGCTTCCTTTACCGCTATGGCCGTTTCCATCATCTGATCTAAGCTTTCAACCGAACATGGGCCGGCCATAACAATGACCTTATTACCACCAATTTGATGGCCGTTGATGGCGATAACCGAGTTCTCCGGCTTGAAATCTCGACTGGCTAACTTGTAAGGTCGTAGAACGGGAACGACCCGGTCGACGCCCTTCATCCGGCTGATGGCCCCCTGATCGAGCAGGCGCTCATCCCCGATTATCCCGATAATGGTGCGTTCTTCACCCACCGAGACATGGGTCTTGAAGCCTTCTTTGGTCACTCTGGTGATGACCGCGTCTGTTTCTGAAGTGGCAGCTTGCATTTTCATAATAATAATCATGTTTATCCTCGCGAATTTGGTTCATTATAATAGTTAGGGGTAAATTAAATTGGTTAAGCTAATCGCATTGCCGGCTAATGCGTTTAGCCCTAAAACAAAAAGGGCGCAACCAGTGTTGGTCGCGCCCTGTAACTTCCGAAAATTTTACGGGTCATTCACCCGTCAGAACGCGCCATATGGTGTCCCAAAAGTAATAGCCGTAAAAATAAAAAAAGCTCGCAAAAGCAAATGCGAGCGTCGGATAAACAACGGTATCAACATTGTTGTTATGGGCTTGTTGGGCCACTTTGACTTGAGATTGAGCTTCGATAAGTTTACGCAGTTTTTTGGACATTTGAGTTACCTTATATAAATGCTGCAAGCATCATATCATACAAGAGATGCCATGTCAACCCCTTTTTTACTAAAATTTGGCCAAAAAAGCCACCCCCCCTGGCTCAATTAAGTAGCTCAAACAACCGTTCTAAGGTATAATATAGGGTGTTGTGTTTTGATTTTCTGGCAAAATAATTTGGAGAACCTCCATGGATATTGGTACGATTAAGGTTGTAGATATTGAAAACGAAATGAAGGTGGCCTACCTGGATTATGCGATGAGCGT
>JAGRCC010000525.1 GCA_020433785.1 Anaerolineae bacterium | reverse complement strand
CCAATCTTTTAAAACAGCTTCTTAGTTGTTTTCATCTTTCAAATCTCGTTAATCCGGTCTAATGGGTTCGCTGAGCTTGCAAAATAAGCGAGTTGATCATATAACTTGGATAATGACGGGCAGATAGAGAGATTGAATTGACCTAATCTCCTTATCTCCCTATCTCCCAAAATGCAATGTCATTTACAGACAGTTCCTTAGAAACGAGAGTCCCCATGCTGGCTTGGATGGCCGGAATTGCTGTTACCTCATACGTCTCACTAACATTCTTACTCTATCTCTTCCAAACCCGTCTCATTTTCCTGCCAACAGCGGCGATGATGGCCACGCCCGCCTCGATTGGCCTGCCTTATGAACACGTTGACTTTACCGCCGCCGATGGGGTTAAATTGGTCGGCTGGTTTGTGCCGGCCGATAAGGCTAAATTCACCATTCTATTTTTCCACGGCAACGCCGGTAATATTTCGCACCGGCTGGATACGATCAATTTGTATCACCGGCTGGGCTTCAACGTATTTATCATCGACTATCGGGGTTACGGTCAAAGCGAAGGTCGCCCCAGCGAAGGGGGCAGCTATCTCGATGCTGAGGCGGCCTGGCAGCATTTGGTTGAGGATCGACAGCTCAAGCCGGAGCAAATCATCATCGTGGGCCGCTCGTTAGGCGGCGGCGTGGCCACGTGGCTGGCGCAGCATTACCAGGCCGGCGCGCTGGTACTAGAATCCACCTTTACCTCCATTCCCGACATGGCGGCTCAGCAATATCCCTATTTGCCGGTTCGACCGTTGGCTCGTATTCGTTACAACACGTTGGCGCGGGTTTCGACTCTGTCGCTGCCCCTCCTAATCGTCCACAGTACCCACGACGAAGTCATCCCTTATAACCACGGCCGGCAGCTGTTCGAGGCCGCCCCTGAACCAAAGCAGTTCCTAGAAACCACAGGCGGCCACAATGACAGCTTTCTGATCTCACAGGAAATATACGCTATGGAGTTGAGAGGGTTTATTGAGAAGTATGTAGGGAGAGGTGAATAGATGGGTGGATGGTTGGTTAGTTGGGTGGATGGTTGGTTAAGCGATGACTTCGCTTGTTGATGAGTCATCCACACAACGCAACCCAATTGTCAACTATCAATTGTCAATTATCAATTGTCAACTGCTTCGTCTGGAAATTCAGGAGGGACAAAGGTGCGGTACAGGCTGGCCAGGGTGTAGAAGATGGCATAGCCCACCGAAATGTAGACAAAAACCGGCTGGATGTCGGGATACATCCACAGCATGGCGGCGGTGGCGGCGGCCCACATCAACGTTGCGCCGAACATACCTCGCCGCAGCCAGCGATTGGGGGAAAAGTAATCGAGCCGGGACGGGTAAACGTATTTGATCGGCAAGAATACCAGCAGCGATAGTAGCAAAATAACAAACAGGTTAATCCAAACCGACGTTTGCATGATAAAAAGATAGAAAGCAACAATATTCCAGTAACTGGGAAACCCTTTGAAGAAGTGATCATCCGTTTTGGCTTCCGACTGGGTGAACTGGTAAGCCGAGGCTAAAACTAACACGCTGACACCGATGGGGGCCCAGCCGGGTGGGAGTAAATCGGTTACCAGGATAAAGAAGGCGGGAACCAGTACATAGGTAAAATAATCGACGATATTGTCCAGCAGGGCGCCATCAACTTTGGGAGCCGCCACTTTGGTTTTCGCCCGCCGGGCCAGCGTCCCATCCACCGAATCGATAAACACGGCTGCGGCCATCAGCCAGAATGACTGGATATAAAGCCCCTCGTGAATGGCCCACAAACTGAGTACCCCCAATATAGCCCCACTGGCGGTAAAGGCATGGACCAACCAGGCCGCAATTCGCTGCTGCTTACTGATCAGAAAGGCCGAGTCGTCAAACATATCGTTGTTGCTCCCCTTATGATTCAAAATAACTCAAGTTGCCATCCTATAGGAGGAAGGAGTAGGGAGTAGGGAGTAGGGGAAAATTTCCTACTCCCTACTCCTCACTGCTTTCTCCACATAAAACCTATTCTTCTAATATTATAAGCTAAATCAGATGAGAGACAAAGTTAGGGGATTTTGGAGGAGCTAAATAGGACTAAAAAGTGACTATTCTATTGAAAAAAATGTGTTACAATGGCTAGAAACTAATTGAGGATGGCCATTGATGCAACTACTCGACCAAATTCAATCGCTTAATTTTCCGGCCAATTTGCCGGCGACGTTGTTGATGGTAGCTCAGCGCTTCGATGCGCCCCAAATCGAAGATGTGGCGGCGGCCACCCGCCAAGCATGGCACGACAGCGGCATCTTGCAGCGCATCGCGCCCGGCGACAGTGTGGCCATCGGCGTCGGCAGCCGGGGGATTACCAATCTCGGGCTGATTGTTAAAGAGACCGTGGCCCAACTGCGCGAGATGGGGGCCGAACCGTTTATCACCCCCGCGATGGGCAGCCACGCCGGGGCGACCGCCGCCGGTCAGCGCGACATGATCGTGCAGCTTGGCGTCGCGCCCGACGTGGTTGGGGCCGAGATCCGGGCCACGATGGACGTTACGCAAATCGGCCAGGTCCCCGGCGGGCCGCCGCTGTACCAAGATGTCATTTCGGCGGCGGCGGACAACACCCTGCTGATCAACCGCATCAAACCGCACACCAGCTTCCGCAGTCAGATCGAAAGCGGGCTGGCCAAAATGGCCGTTATCGGGCTGGGCAAACAACACGGCGCAGCGACGATGCACAGTCAGGGCGTTCAGGCCTTGAAAAAGTTCATCGCGCCCGCTGCTCGCATTTATGAGCGCGATACCAATTTAATCGGCGGGCTGGCGCTGTTGGAAAACGCCTATCATCAGACCGCCGAAATCGCCGCGCTGACCGCTGCTGAGATCGGCGGCGAACGGGAGACCGAACTACTGGAGAAGGCCAAGGCGCTAATCGCCGGGCTGCCGTTTGAAGCCATCGATGTGCTGGTCGTGCGCCAGCTCGGTAAAAACGTGAGCGGGACAGGGATGGACACCAACGTCATCGGCCGCCTCAAGATTCCGCGCGAGCCGGAGAATTTCGGCGGGCCGGATATCGCCGTAATTACGGTGCTGGACCTGACCGAACCCACACACGGCAACTCCAACGGCATCGGCTTGGCCAACGTGACCACCGCGCGCGTGGCCCAGAAAATCGATTGGCAGGCCATGTACACCAACGCCATTTCAGCCGGCGTCTTGGGGATGTGGCGGGCGCATCTACCCGTGACCATGGCCGATGACCGGCGCGCGCTGCAAGTCGCGCTACGCGGCTGCGGTGAGGCCCCGGAAGCGGCCCGGATGGTTTTTATTGAAGACACCATGAATCTGGATACGCTGTGGGTCAGTCCCAACCTGCGCGATGACATCGAGGCTCACCCGCGTCTGAGCATTATCGATGAACTGCCGTTGACCTTTGACGACCAGGGCAATTTGCTGTCGCCTTGGAAATTGAGTTAGTCGATGACCGGACCCAACTTGCCCAAGCTGTAACCCATCGCTACAATTATCGTTATGTTTGACCCGAAATCTCTTCGCCGTTTGGCGCCAATCTTACTGCTCATTATTTTGGCAACGGCTGCCTATTTGCGCTTTTACAATCTCGATTGGGACGGCGGCATCTTTGCCCACCCCGATGAGCGCTCAACCGTCGCATTTTACGCCCCCACCATCAAATGGCCGGATAACACGGC
The DNA here is from genome assembly GCA_020433785.1 of Anaerolineae bacterium. The sequence goes on along the minus strand of JAGRCC010000525.1, from coordinate 4,824 downwards.
CGATTTGCTTGACCCGCGCCGCTCAACGCTCAACCCCTTCTGGAATGTCGATACGCAAGAGCCGCGAGCTTATACCTACGGCCATTTTCCGCTTTATACACTGGTGTTGGTGGCTCACCTATTCAAATTGGTCGCGCCGCTGGTTGAATCGCTGGGGCTGCCGCCGGATTGGGTTCAATTTTTCACCACCGCCGAGACAGGCCAGGGGTATGCCCTCATTGGCCGGGGGTTGGTGGCGCTGGCCGATGTGGCCACCGTGTATTTGATATTCCTCATCGGGCGGCGGCTTTACGGCGTGTGGGGCGGGCTGCTGGCCGCGGCCTTATCGGCTTTTACCGTGCTGCAAATTCAGCTGGCCCACTTCTTCGCCGTCGATCCGATTACCACCACCTTTACCATGCTGGCCATATACGGCTCAATACTACTATACGACCGCCAATCGACCGGCGCGGCGATCATTACCGGCATTGGGGTAGGACTGGCGGTAGCGTCTAAATTCAGCGCCCTGCCGGTAATTTTTGTACCGGTGATGGCCGCCTATCTAGCCGGCCGACACGCTCACCAAAAAGAGACGACGCCGGCCGGCTCGAATACGCCCAGCCGGATGATCGGCCTGGTCTTACTGGCGCTGGCGCTCTCGTTCTTAATCTTTGCCGTTACCTCGCCCTTTGTGCTGCTTGATTTTGAAAATTTCAAACGGGCGGTGATCGATGAACAGGGCAATATGGTTAGCGGCGTGGCCGATATGCCCTTTACCCGCCAATATCGCGGCACTATGGCTTACTGGTATTTCATCGAACAGCAGTTGCGATGGGGGATGGGTTGGTGGTTGGGGCTGCTGGCGCTGGCCGGCACGATCTGGGTGATCATCAAAACCGTTCTAGGCAAAGCCCAAGTCGGCGAAATATTATGCCTCACCTGGATTGTGCTCTACTTCGGCCCAACCGGTCTCTTTCTGGCCAAATTCATGCGCTACATGGTCCCCATCGTCCCGCTCTTCACCCTCTTCGGCGCGGGCCTGGTCGTTGCCTTATGGCATTGGGGTACACAAAGACAAAAAACATCCACCATCCCAACCATTCCCCCTCAACCCACCGCCCAAACCTTAGAACCCAGCGATCCCCAACCTGAACTCTCAGCCCCCCAAACTCACGCCCTGCCCCAAACCCACGAACCAACCATCCAACTACCTACGAACCAACCATCCAACCACCCAACCACCCAACCACCCAACCATCATCTCCCCATCTCCAATCTCCAATCTCCAATCTCTATCTACCACATCCCGGCCCTGGCCCTAGCCCTCATCGCCCTCATCGGCTCGGCCATCTGGTCGATGGCTTTTGTCAACGGCATCTACGGCACCGAACATCCCTGGCTGACATTTTCGCGCTACGTCTACCAAAACGTCCCCGATGGCTCATGCATGACCTACGAGCACTGGGACGATCAGTTACCGACCAACCTGCCGGAGCCAAACGGCAGCGCCGCCGCTCACCGTTACCGCCAGCCGCAACTGCCAATGTACGAGGAAGACAGTCAACAAAAGTACGACCTCCTCCGCAGCACCTTGATGGACTGCGACTATGTTATTCTGGCGACCAACCGGCTGTGGCGCACTATTCCGCGCCTGCCGGAACGCTACCCAATGAGCACCCGCTTTTATGAGGCCCTCTTCTCCGGCGAGTTGGGCTTTGACTTGGTCTACACGGCCAAGACGCCGGCCAAACTCGGCCCGCTGGTGATCGACACCCAGCCTGCCGACGAAAGCTTTACTGTGTATGACCATCCACAACCCATGCTCTTCCAGAAAACCCGGCAGCTTTCCACCGCCGAATGGGACGCCATTTTGGGCAATACCTGGCAAAATGCCCAATGGGGATATGTGGGCGAACCGACCCTACTAATGCGCTTGCGCGGGGTGCAGGCCAATCTGGCCCAATCGCCTCCGGATATGGCCACGGCTGAGCAAAAGAAATCGCTCATACTCGACACGCCTGTGGACCAACTGCCGCCCATCGATGACTATCGCTGGAACAGCATCGCCAACAGTTCCAGTATCGTAGCAACGCTGTTGTGGTGGTTGGGGGTCTTCATCATCGGGTTGGCGGCGTTGCCGGGGTCTTTTTTGCTGTTCAACCATCTACCGGATCGCGGTTACGGCCTGAGCAAAAGCATCGGGCTGCTGCTGGTTAGTTATTTCGTCTGGATGAGCAGCAGTTTGGTCGGAACGCGCTGGCTGGGCAATACGTTTTCCACAGCCGTTATCGCGCTGCTGCTGCTCATCGCGTCCGGCGTCTTCCTGTTTATAAAGTACCGGCAGCCGCTGCTGGCTTTTCTGTGGGAACGCCGCTGGCTGATTTTGGTGACCGAGGCGCTGTTCGGCCTGGTTTATCTGATCTTTGTCTACCTACGCCTGCTCAACCCCGATTTGTGGCATCCCTGGCTGGGCGGCGAAAAGATGCTGGAGATCGGCTTCCTCAATGCCATCGTCAAAAGCGCGGCGATGCCGCCGTATGATCCTTTCTTCGCCGATGGGATTATCAACTACTACTATTACGGCCTCTTTCTGGTAGGCGTTTTGATCAAATTGACCGGCATTCAACCGGCCATTGCCTTCAACCTGGCCGTGCCGACGCTGGCCGCGCTAACCGGCATCAGCGCCTTTAGCCTGGCCGGCAATCTGGCCTCGGCGGCTATCGCTAAAACCAATGTTCACCTGGCGATGCTGCGCGCGATTCCGGCCGGCATTCTGGCTACATTCTTTATCGTATTTATGGGCAACATCGAGGGCGCGGCCCAGTTTCTGCGCAATCTGGCCACCGTCAGCCTGAGCGATTTTGAAACCGCCATTCCGGGCGTCAACACGCTGCTGCTGGCCGGGGTCGGTCTGCTTCAGGTTCTCGGCGGCGAAGGCATGGCCGCCTACAATTATTGGGACCCCACTCGCGTTATTCCCGAAACCATCAACGAATTCCCCTTCTTCAGCTTCCTGTTCGCCGATCTGCATCCCCATATGATCGGCATTCCGGTCACCATCCTATTCCTCAGCCTCGCCTTCAACTGGCTCGCGGCCCCCACCACCAGCCAACCTTCATCAGCCACATTTCATTACTCATCATTCATCATTCATCGTTCATCATTTCTCCGCTGGCTGGCCATTCCGTTCATACTGGGCGCGATCGCCGTGATCAACACCTGGGACTTACCCACCTACCTCGGCCTGATGCTGGCGACGTTTGTGTTGACCGGTTACCGTAACCTCAAAACCGATCTTACGCTAGGTCGGGTGGGGCTGCTGCTGGCGACCGGCTTGCTCTTTACCGGCGCGGTTTTGGTGGTGACCTATCTACTCTACGCGCCCTTCTTTATCAACTACCAACCCCCGGCGGAAACCGGGCTGGGGCTAGTTACGACCCAAACACCGCTCGGCCAGCACTTAAGAATTTGGGGCTTCTTCATCTTTGTAATTGCCTCGTGGCTGTGGTTGTCGCTGCTTTTCCCGAAAACGCGCAACAGCCTGCTGCGATCGGCTAGCCTTTACCTGCGCCGCTGGAATGTGTGGCCGCATCTGTCTGAAACTTATAACGCGCTAGTCCAACGCAGGGTCGATGCCAGCGAATTCATCCCGTGGGGGGTGGGCCTGTTGGTTCTCATCACGGCCGGATTGTTCCTGCTTGGTTATCGAGTGCCGGCCTACTTGCTGCCGCTGGTTGTGCTGGCGCTGGCGCTGCTATTCCGACGCGAGACGTCGGCGCCGGTGGCTTATCTGGGGCTGCTGGCCTTTACCGGGCTGTTTATTTTGCTCGGCCTCGAGTTTTTCTTCCTGCGCGACTTTTTAGGCGGCGGCGACTACTACCGCATGAACACCTTGTTCAAATTTTTCATTCAGGTTTGGATCATCTTCGGTATTGTGGCCGGGGTGGTCTTTCCGCAAATCTGGAATGCCAGCATGACTTGGAGCATTTCGAAAGCGGTGGTGTGGCGGAGTATCGCCCTCCTTTTGCTGGTGGCCGGCCTGGTCTATCCGATCTTCGGTACGCGCACCCGGGTGGATGATCGCTTCCCCGGCGAGCAGAATCGACCGCCTATCGGTACACTGAACGGTATGGCCTATATGACCACCGGGATCTTCGAGTGGCCCGCCGGCAATCCCATCGAGCTGGCTTATGATTATGAGGCGATTCGCTGGCTTCAGGACAATGTAAATGGGACGCCGATTCTGGCCGAGGCCAAAATCGGCTACTACCGCGAGGGGGGCATGCGCGTGGCCGCCTACACCGGCCTGCCGTCGATTTTGGGCGGGCTGCACCAAAACGAGCAGCGCTACCCATCGCAGGTCGGCGACCGTGATTGGGTGGTGAATGAACTGTGGAACACGCTCGATCCCAACCGCGCCTGGGAGTTAATCAACCAGCTCAACATCGACTACATCTATGTGGGCCAGGTCGAACGCGCCACCTACGGCCCGTTCGTCGGCGATAAGTTTGAAACCCTACGCCAGCAAGGTCAGCTTGAGCTTGTTTTCGAAAATGCCAAAACAAAGATTTATAAGCGTAGTTAGTCTGCCAATGTTAAATAACCATTGTGAATTGGACTGATTATTGGTACAATAAGAACATCCATCGCCACAGGAGAGTAACGTTATGGACCTTGAACGCCCCGATCTGAGCCAGGTCAGCCCGGAAGTTAAAGCGTATATTGAAGCGCTGGAAGCTGAACTGTTAGATTTACAGGGGGATGAAGATGCCCTGTCGATCTCAAATACAACCCCGTTGGAAACGAACGAACCCCCCACCACGCTCAATGTCATTACCGTCACCC
>JAGRCC010000524.1 GCA_020433785.1 Anaerolineae bacterium | reverse complement strand
TGCTTTCCCGGTACTCCAGGCCCCACACATTTTCTAGAATTTGTTCAGTGGTTAGGATCCGGTTGGCATTTTGAACCAGATAGGCCAAGAGGCGGTACTCGGTGGCGCTTAATTTAACCGGCTCATTGTTTACTAACACGCGACGTTTGACCAGGTCTATGGTAAGATAGCTATCACTGAAGACGGTTGGCTTAGGGGGAATGGTCGCTTGAAAAGCCTGGCGCAAATTGGCTCTGGCTCTGGCCACCAATACCTTGGGGCTAAACGGCTTAACCACGTAATCGACCGCGCCGTATTCCAGACCTTTCACAATATCCTGCTCGGAACCCAGCGAGGTCAACATGATAATCGGCACATTGGATAGCTGCCGGATTTGAGTGCATACCGTCCACCCGTCTATTTCGGGCATCATGATATCGAGGATGATTAAATGAGGTCGCACCTCGTAGAACAGTCGCAGCCCCTCTGAGCCGGAAGCAGCTGAATAAACTTGATAACCCTGGCGGCTGAACGTAAGGCTAATCAATTGGCATAGCTCGGGATCATCATCGATGACCAATATTTTATAATTCTCTAGAAAACTCATCGGGGTTACTCCAGGAGGATAGTAGATCGTCGGCCACCGGCAGGGTAAAATAAAAGGTGCTGCCCCGGTTGAGTTCACTTTCAAACCAGATGCGGCCCCCATGTAATTCAACTAAATTACGCGTAATGTGAAGCCCCAGCCCGGTCCCGGAAGCGCCGGTTAGCGAGGCCGTTTTGGCTCGAAAAAAGCGCGTAAACAGTTTGGCCTGATCCTCAGGCCCAATGCCGACACCGGTGTCAGTAACCGCTACCTGCAGAAATCCTTCCTCAGCGGCCAGGGTAATGAAGACATCGATCGTACCGCCTTCAGGGGTATATTTACTGGCATTACTGATCAGGTTAGTGCCAACCTGGACCATTCGCATATCATCGCACAGAGCCAACGGCAAATCGGCCGCCGCGTGGACCGTTAACTGCTGCTGTTTGGTGTCGAGCTGCGGCTTCAGTTCAGCCGCCACCGTCTCCAGCAGAGCCTGCAAATTTTCCGGTTTCAACAGCAGCTCCACTTGCCCGGCTTCGATCTGAGAGGTATCGAGCAGATCGTGGGTGATTTTGGTCAAGTGGCGCGCCCCGTTTCTGATGATTTCCACGAAACGGCGCTGCTGTTCATTTAATCGCCCAAAATCCTCCATAAGCAGCAAATCCAGGTAGCCGTAGAGGGTCGTCAACGGGGTACGGAGTTCATGGGCGGCAATGGAAACAAATTGGGATTTTAGCGCAGACAATTGTTGGAGTTCGGCATTGGAGGCTTTTAACTCTTTATTCTGGTGCTCAAGTTGTTCACGCAGCAGGCCCAATTCATTGCGGTGCTGGGTAACTTGCAGGGCCGATATGCCCCACTCTGTCGCATCCTGCACCAGGTAAACCAGACCCATTATTTGGCCGGTTGAGTCGGGGTAAGGCAGTAGTTCCATGGTCACATAAGCCGTAACGCCCTCATCTGTTTCTCGATTGACCAGCAGTAAGCGCAAATGGTCAGCCTGACCGTCCAGAATTTCAGCTAACGCTTTTTCGCTGCCCACCAATTCGGGCACAAAATCCAGCAGTGAATGTCCAAGCCAGTCCGGCTGCGGCGCGACTGCCAACGGCGACGCCCCGCTGACCTGAGTCACCATCAACTCGCGGTCGGTGAGGGCATAGGCAATTTGGCGATTCGCCAGAATTAAGTGGGCAAGATGAGTATCCACGGTCCTGACCTATATTAATAATTGGGCTAAAAAACGAAAGGCCGATTCAACCTCATCGCCGGTCTTAGCGCTGGTTCGAAAATAGCGCGTATCGAAAGCTACGGCCATCGTATCTAATTGATCGCCGGTCAACAGCACTTGGTTGATCAGATCTTTTTTGTTTGCCACGATGACTAGCTTAGACGTGGGATTAATCCGCAGAAAATTATGAGCGTGGGTTTCCAACTGCTCCAAAGTGTGAGCGCGAGTCAGATCACAGACCAGGATGGCGCCGTCCGCCCCTCGTAAATAGCTGCCCTGCATCTGGCTAAATTCCTCACCGCCGGCCATATCCCAGATCATCATGGTGACTTCAACCACATTACCCGCCGGCGATACACTTACGGTTTTACGGCTAACATTTACGCCAATCGTGCTAATATACTTGTCATCAAAACGATTATGAACAAACCGGCGGATAAGACTGGTCTTACCCACCGAATAGTCTCCCAGCAAACAGATCTTCTTTCTGAATGAAGTCAACATCGTTCCTCTCTATTAATTGGGATCGGGTGTCACCAGTTCAGATGGGATGGGAATAACGGTTTCAACCCATCGAGCCGGTACCCAGCCCACGACTTCAGCGCCGGATTGTGGAGACCAACGCACCCGATACCAATCCTGAAAAGCCCCCAACACCTCAACCGGGAGATCGCGCTCTAACGCCACCGTTAATCGTTCCGTATCTTCACCGGGTGCCATATGGACCCAAGTGCTACCCACCATTGTACCGGCCACAGCCAGGGTGGGCGTAGCCGTTGGCGGTGTGGTAGGGGTGGCCGTGGGCGTGGCGGTGGGGGTTGGTGTAGGCGTGAGCGACGGGGTGAAGGTCGGCGTAGCGGTGGGTCGAGGTGTGGGTGACGGGGTTGCTGTAGAAGTGGCGGTTACAACCACCACCACCGGGGTCGGCGGGGTAGCAAATCGCTGCCAACCCCAGCCCCCCAGTACGCAGCCCAGTATCCCACATAGAAGCAGCCCCATCACCCCCACCAAAACTCGCTTTTGCACCTGATTTGAGTGTTGTTTGGCGTAGTAGTTTTCGATCAAAGACTGCAACGACGGCGCCGTATTCTGTAGCGCCTTCACTTCGCCGTCATAATCGCGTAAGGTGTCTTCATAGGCGTGACTTATTTCAATAACCCGTTCGCGCATAGCTGTTCGGAAGCCGGTGGGTGTTATGCCGTCAACCACGGCCGCCAGATAAACATAGGTGGCTGTTTCAAGTAGAATACTTTGCTCACCATATTGAATCTCATTGAGTTGCCCTGTCTTGCCCTGCCCAAACGAGTCTTGCACAAAATCACGGATGGCGGTTAACATACTGCTGATCAAATCAGAATCAGGCGTCATATCCGGACTACTGGACAAATGCAGTAGAAGTAACCCTTTTTCGCGGTGAATAAGGAATAGTTCGGAAACATGAAAAGGCAAAGCGTCCCGCAGCGTCAGCTCACTCGCTTTTACCCCTCCCAGCCGGGCCTGAAACCGGCGCCATAGGGTGGAAAAGTTGAAAGATGTGCGCATCTGCGCGTCAACCGTTCTGGCCAGATCACGAATAGCTTCGGTCACGGCCCGCATCACCAGCGTACCCACTATGGGATAAAGCGCCTCGATCATCGCCTCGCGGGAGTCGCGAATGGTTCGCCGGATCGCCTGGCTCATGACCGGAGTGATAATGGCAATCAGTTTGTCCGGATCGGTAACCCGCTGCTCGAGTTGCTCTAGTTCCGTTTCCATATCGGCAATCTGTTGCCGATCCTCATCGAGTATAATCGCCCGCAGCAATTCTAAGGTAGACTCCGATTGAGAGTCAACAGCGCGCTGTTCGATCAATTCCGTTTGGTCCTCATCCGGGGTTGTCGACGTGTCCGAAACGACCTCCTTATTTTTCATTATCCTGGGCAAGCAATCCAATTAAATCCTGTAAAGAGCCGCCGTTCTTGATATTATTACCCAGTTCAATAAACATTTCAGCTAACGTCATGCGGTCCACTTTTTCATCTGTCAACTTCTGAGCCGATTCGCGCAATTCATTACGTAAACTATCATCATTCTTGCGCATGTCTTGCTGCAAAGCCTGCATTTTTTTCAACTGTTCGGCATCCTGGTCAATTAACTTATCCGTCAGCCGTTCCATTTCCTGCTGCATTCGCTCCAGGTCATTCTTAATCTGTTGAAAGCGTTGCTCGTACTCCCTCATCTGAGGGCCAAACACAATGTCACGAATGCGATTAACACCTTGTTGGTCCAATTCCAGGCTCGCGCCCGTATCGTTTTTCTGGTTCTTCCAGATAATCCGTGT
>JAGRCC010000043.1 GCA_020433785.1 Anaerolineae bacterium | reverse complement strand
TCTGATAACAGAAAAGCGATCCGCTCTTATAGCCGGATCGCTTTTTGATGAGCGATTTTAAGGCGATTATGACGCCGATGATCTATTTCTTGTCAGACTTTTTCTTTTTGGGGGTTGGGGTAGTTTGGGCGGTGGGTTGAGGTTTGCTGCCTTTAGGTTTGGCCGGGCTTTTAGATTGATTTGGAGCTGTCATTGTTTACTCCTTCGATGGAATTAATTAACTCAATAGAAGTGTCGTTAAAAATGTTATTTATCCTAAACGACTAAACCCTATTATGGACCGATGCTGTATAAAATCAGTCGAAAAATAATTCCAAAGGTGTATGAAATAGGATCGGCGTGTATCAATTTTTCGACAAGCCATCCAGGTAGATTTCGACCAATCGATTGAAGCTTTCGTCGCGATCCAAGAGCAGTTCAAAAGCGCCGCCAGTTTCCAGCGAGACAAAGCCGTGCAGCACACTGCGAAAGCCGCGAATGGCGTGTAGAGCGGCCTCGCCTTGCAGGTTGTAGGAAGCCAGCACCAACTGCAAGATCAGCAGCAGTTCGTTGGAAAGGGCGGTCAGTTGGGCGTCTTCAGGCGGGGGCGCTTTTAGCACCAGTGAATAAACGCCCGGTTGAGCGTGAGCAAAGGCGCGATAGGCGTGGGCGACGGCCAGCAGGGCGTCGCGCCCAACTTGGCCTAAGACCGCTTGACGCGTTGCCGCCAAAAGCTGCTGCAAGCCCCACACGGTCAGATCACGCCGCAAGCCATCCAACCCTTTAACATGATTGTAAAGCGACGGGACTCGAATGTTGAGTTCAGCCGCCAGGTGAGTGAGGGTGATCTGGGACACATCCCCTAGCTCGTTAGCCAGCCTGGCGGCCGTTTCAATCACGACCTCGGGAGTCAACCGTCGAGTTTTAGCCATGAGCGATCTTCTGCTGATGCCGGCCATTCGCTAGACGCTGTTCAGCTTCGGCAACAGCGCGATCCATTAATTCGGCCGGATTTTCGAGGACCTGGCCGTGACCAACCGCCAGCCGAGCCGGATTCAAGTGGCGCAGTCGGCGCGCCGTTGCCAGCGCGGTTGGCAGATGCCAGGTAGCCAACGCCGGGAAGGGAAACAGCCAGCGCATTACTCCGGCAACGGCCAGCCCGGCCTTCGTCTGAAAGGCATCGCCGGCGATCAATGTGCCGTCGCGCGTATCCCAAAAGGCGATGTGATCCGGGGTATGTCCCGGTGCAGCTATAACTTCCAACGAACCGATTTGGTCACCGGAAGCAAGGAGGCGAGTGGGTTGGGTCTGTCGGATGACAAAATCGCCGCGCAGTTTGGCTTGAGGTTCGTCGTCGGTCAGGGTCAAGTCGCCGCTTAAAAAGCGGGCCGTTCTAGCGGTAAAAGCAATCTCCGCGGTGGGTACGGCCTGGCTGAGTTGATCGAGCGAACCGACATGATCGCCATGCGCATGGGTTAAGACGATGCGGGTGATCGGTAAGTCTTCCTGTTTGGCCGCTGCCAAAATTCCACCGGCGCTGCCGGGCAAACCGGTATCGATCAGGGTTAGCCCGTCCTGTTCGCGCACAAAGTAACAGTTAAACGCCGTTAAGCGAGTTAATTGAATTAGATTTTCGCTGTGATAAGTCGTTTTCATCGTAAAATCCTCCTCCGAAAATGGATTTGTAGGACAAACTTAAGTTCGTCCTACAGAATTTTCATTGCCGTTCTAAACCGTAGACGCTGTTATCGTGTACGGTGATTCAATAACTTAACTAATTATTAATATAATTAGATTATAAACTAATATTATTAGTTTATCAAGAGCCAAAAAGGAGGCAAAACTGACAGCTAACAGCTATGAGTTAAAAGTTGAGTAGGGATTGTTGAATAGGATTTAGGGCTTTGTTGGGACTGGCAGCCAACTGGGATAACGCTCGTCGGTGGGGGTATCAGTAACTTGAGTCCATTTTGAAGCCGGAACAGTAGTGATGGCGCTTGAGGGAACCGGGAGCGTATACAGGTCCCAATTGTTGGTTCGGTTAGAGGTAAAAGCGATGATACTGCCATCCGGTGACCAAATTGGATCGCGCTCGTCGCCGGGATCATTGGTCAATTGAACCGCATCGCCACCCGTAATTGGCACGATGTATAAATTCCAATTGCCGTCCCGCGCCGAAGCAAATACCAGGTGACGGCCATCCGGCGACCACGCGGCGGGCCAATCGTCGGCGGGATCATCGGTCAACTGGCGGAGGTTGGTGCCATCGGCCGCGATGACAAAGAGATCGACATTGCCGGTTCGATCTGAGACAAAGGCCAGTTGGCGGCCGTCGGGCGACCAAACCGGCCATTCATCGAAAGCCCGATTATCGGTGGTCAGTTGGGTCAGCTGGCTGCCGTCGGCGTTGGCGATATAAATTTCAAAATTGCCGGTTCGATTGGAGCTGAAGGCAATCTGCTGCTCATCGGGCGACCAGGCCGGCTGGAGATCATCGCCGATAGTCGTGGTTAAGTTAACCGGAGAACCGGTTTGATCAACGGTGTAAATATCGCGATCGCCATTTTGGTCACTGGTCAGCAGCGCCTGGCCCGACGGCGACCAAGTCACGGGGCTGTTAGGTTCGGGGTTAAGCGCCTCAATCGGGCCAGAACGATCACCTCTATCGAAATAAGAAATTTCCTGGCCGGTGGGCAGCGTTGCCACCGAAACGCCAGCTAGATTGCTCGCCGCCGGTCTGATGGAGATGGGGGTGACAGAGACAGGTGATGGAGCTAATGTCGGCGGCGGTGAAGGCGTGGGTGGTACAAGGGTAGAGGTGGGCATTCGGCTGGGTGAGGGCGAAGGTTGTAAGGTTGGGGTGACGGTAAAATCGGTAGCAAGCGGTGAAGCAGGGGCTTCCGCAAGCCCGGTTGCCAAATTGAAGGTGGGTGTCGGATCGATGGGTCGGGTTGGGGTTTGAGCGAGGCCGAGAGCCGTGGCCGTAACATCCGCCGGGCCTGCAACCGGGCCATTTATAAAGGCCAAGATCGCTACAAATCCGCCGATGAAGAGCAGCAGGGCTAACAAGATCAAGCCAAAGCGGCGGGTATAGGTTGGCCCTCTGCGACTGACCGGCGGTTGCGAACGGGAAAAAGAGGCTGAATCCGGTATAGCCGACGGGCGGCCAGGCGAGTCGATACGGCTCTGGGAAAAAATTTTGGTCATGTCATATCGATCAGACAAAATGGTTTGATCCGTGTCCGGATTGGCCAAAAGGGTGGCCTCAGTTTCAGCGGCGGGGAATGAGACGGAGGGCTGGTCTGTGGCTGGTTTGAGAGGGAGTTCAATGTAAAACTCGGAGCCGACCCCCACCACACTTGAAACCGAAATGTCGCCGCCGTGGAGTTCGATTAAATACCTGGCGATGGTCAACCCTAAGCCTACTCCCTGCCGCTGCTGAGCCGCGGTGTGGCTGGCCCGGCCGAATTTCTCAAAAACCAAATCGGTCTCACCGGCATCGATACCCAAGCCGGTATCGGAGATGGTGATTTTCAAAGCATCCTGGAGAGGTTTGGCATGGAGTTCAATGAGGCCCTGGTCTGTATATTTCACCGCGTTAGTCAGAATTTGTAGCAGGGCCTGGCGCAGCCGTGACGGATCGGCCTGAAGCGGGGGAAGCGAGTCTGGTAAATTGGCCCGAACCAGGATATCTTTGCCCCGAGCTAAGCCTTGGGTAATTTGGGCTACATCTCTGAGCAACTGTCGGGGGTCAACCGGTTCGATAGCCAGCTCGATCTGGCCATTTTCAATTTGGACAATTTCTTCTAAATTGATTAATAAACTTTTAAGATGGTCAACTTTCAACCAGACATTGGCTAATGATGATGACTGGCCGTTTTGCCCTATTTTATCACCAGCATTTTCGATCAGGTGCTCCAATTCTCGAAACTGGTTATCGAGGGCATGCAGGGTTCCTTCAAACAACTGAGAAAATTGCCGGTTACCGGGCATCGCTGCTGAGGAGGCATAGGCCCTGAATTTGGCTTCGGATAACTGTTTGTTGAGGGTAGCGACTTCCCGTCGAAGCTGATCAAGTTGGTGGGTTGAGTGCATCATCCTGCGCGTATGATGCTTCAACGTGGTTCTGTTTTCCTGGAGGCGCCGGCCTAGATTGGTAATATGCCTGCGATTTTCAGACATAAGCAGCCCTGTTACCAACGCCAGCAGAGCCGGCGGCAAAAGTAACCACAGAGCCGTTAATGAGATTTGGCTGGTGACGACCAGAATTAAAAGAATAATGACGATAGTGAAGGCAATCACGCCCATGACGGCCACCGAATCCAGAAGGGTCCCGGCGATAACCGCGAGAGGGATAAGTAAATACGGAGCAAAGGTAGCAAGTGCATTAGGACTTAAAAATATCTCAGCAATAAGCCCCACCAGTTGAAAGATAAAGATATAGATGGCCACCACCACCCGGCCAGTGGCTCTGATGATGTAAGTGACGGCGGCAACGATGAGCAGCGCTACAGCCCGTAAAAACCAAGGCGAGGCGAAACCTTCAATGAGGAGCGCCCCGGCTCCAACGACGACCGCAACGACGATTAACCCTAAAACGATACGAGTCAGGGCTTCGTCGTATATTTGTTCAACTTCATTCATTGTGACCCTCATGTTCGACTTCGGTCCGGCCGCTAGAATGGTTAGACAGGCTCGTCCCGGAGTCGAATATCGACTGACCGACGTGGTTGTTAAAGTTCAAGAAAATGGTGTGGCGTTAATTAATCAAGCTTGGTATGGGGTTAATTAACACTCTAAAAAATTATCATACTTCTTGGGTCAAAATCAATAGGCTAATGGTGGGGGTCAGCGTTGCTGCCACCATACCAGAAGGCTGAGAGTTACAAAAGTGAAGGGGATCAGGAGGACAGAAACAAAAAAGACAAACACAATGGCTAAAAAATTTAGGGACATTTCTGTGAATGGCAATTCCGCGGCCGGCTCAGACAACATGGGGGCCGCAGGCTCTGATTGGGGCCGGGTTACGGCCAATAGGCCGTGGGTCAGATGCATTTCGTCAATATGGTGTACCTCATAGGTCTGGTTACCGGCCATGAATAGTAGACCATAATCTTTCAAGGCATGTTTATACCATAGATCGGGTTCCAAATCGGGATCGTGAAATTCGGATGAAATCAAGGAGGACCGGGTTTCAAATTGGTCCAAGTAAATTTTTGCTTTGGCTTGACGCGCATCGCCAGAGCGAAAAAAACAGAGGATTTTGACTGGTTGGCTGAGTTCTTGCAAAACTTTGATCGTGTGGGGCGAAAGCGAATAGCTTCTGGTTTCGGTTAAGTCGAACTTGGAGTTATTGTTAAAACAGAGGGCATTAATAAGAATCAGAATAGTTATGAAAACAATTAGTTTTAGAACCAGTTTTGATTTATAGTTCGCCATACCAAAAGTAAGCTGCCTTGTACTTTGAAGAAGTAAGTGGAATTGAAGATAAGATTGCGAGAACACAGGTTGGCTAGAGCGATTGAATGTTAACGCTAAAGCCTTATCTTGAGGACATGGGTTGTAAGGTAGAGAACACCAATGGTCATGCTGATGAAGTAAGTTAAGTTACTTAAGGTCAAAACCCCGACCACAAAATCTAGAAAATGATGTTGGCTTGATAGATACGTTAAAATAGCGCCGACCTTTCCGCTAAAGACCGGGCCAAGACGGCCAATTAACCAAAAAAAGGCGGCAAGCGTAATCGACAAAATAACGGCGGTAAGTTGGCTGGTACACATGGCCGATGACAAAACGACCAAACTAATCAACAGCCCACCAAATAGAAAAAGCCCCAAATAACCCACTAATGCAACCGGTAGATCCGGCTGCCCATAATAAATCAAGATAAATAAATAAGCAACCGTCGGAGCGACCATAACTACCAGAAACAGGAAGGCCGCCAAAAATTTACCCAAAACGATTTCCCACATAGAAACAGGTGAGGTCATCAGCAGCTCAAGAGTGCCGCGTTGGAACTCACGAACCAGAAGATGATTCATTAAGATCGGGATAAAAAAGATTAGGGTTATGCCGGCTGTTTCAAATACAGGCGAAAGCGTATCTCGATGATGAGCGACAACATTAAAAGAGAAGACTACACCGGTAATAAACAAGAAAAACGCCCCTATAAGATACGCGGTGGGTGAAACAAGAAATGTTTCAAATTCACGCTTAGCAACAACAAGGGCGTTCATAACCGACAGATTATCGAAAGATGGGGTTGATAGAAATGGAAAGCGCCTCTGCTAAAATTGATATAGCTCCCGGTTCGGCCACTTTGCGAGGCTCAACCCGTCTTTGGGGGACAGTTAACCGTTTCTCTCCCACAATCCGGCCTTTATCCATCATCAAAACGCGATCACAAAACTGTTCGACATCACACCAAGTATGGGTACTGAGAATAACGGTAAATTGATGGGTTAAAGGTTTGATATACTGATAAATTTCAACGGTTTGGTCAGGCGCCAGTCCGGCAGTGGGTTGGTCGAGAATCAGGATTTCGGGGTTAAAGACAACCGCCTGGGCCAGGCCTACCCGACGGTGAAGTTCCGGCGGCAGCTTGCCAATCAAAGTTTTGGCCTGACTGGTCAGCTGAAATTCTTCGATGACCTGATCGACTCGCCGATGCCGATCACTAACTCGATGCAGCCGGGCGACAAAGGTGAGATAATTTGCAACCGTCATATCGCCATAGAGCGAAATCCCTTGCGGCAAATAGCCCACCCGCCGGCGTATTTCATGGCTGTGGGATAAAATATTATACCCTAATATGGTCAATTTACCGCTTGATGGAAACATATAAGCGGTCAAAACCCGGATAAGCGTTGTTTTGCCGGCGCCGGATGGGCCGAATAATCCTACCGTTTCACCCTGTTCGACTTTGAAATTCACATTTTGAATAACCGCTTTGTTACCGAAATGCTTGGTAATATTTTCTATCTCAATCATAGAGATTCCGTTTTGACTCTTGAGATTTGGGTCAGGTTGACTTGATGATATGATTTCATCATAGGGAGTTGAGATTAAACAAACATTAAGTTCTTAAGTTAGTTCAATTTTGCACAATTAATTTTGACAATAAAATATAACTCATTTAAAATCGTGACCTAGCTGGCGATAAGACCTCTAAATGAGAGAGAGCAAACCCTACAATGCCCGGCTTCGGCTCCTATACGAAGCTTGCTTTAAACAACTGCCTCGTTAGCATAAATCTTTAACCGAATTTGTTCGACTAAAACTTAAGGAGAGTCTACATGTTTCGTCGTGGAGTCATAGTGGCTCTAATCCTCACTTTGGTAATCGCTGCACCTCCTGCATTCGCAGCACCATTAGCTCAAGAAGCTCGCGAACCACT
>JAGRCC010000523.1 GCA_020433785.1 Anaerolineae bacterium | reverse complement strand
CCCACCAGGCCAGCGGCACCAGCGCAAACGCGCCGTAAACCATGACACTGTGACTGAGGAAGATTTCGCCAAAAATGGGGATCTGACTCAAGCAAAAGTCTGAGTCGATGCCGATGCTGGCCAGGCAAAATTGAAGTTCGGAGAAGCCGTCTACGCCTTCCACCGTGCCGAGGAGTGTTTTGAAGAGCAGGCTCGACGCGCCCAGACCCAGTAAATACAGCCCGATGCCGCTGATGCCCTGCTCTGCATTGAGGGTGACGCTGATAAAGGCCATAATCAGGCCCATCACCGCCCCCACCAGGCCGGCGGCCAGCAGGCCCAAAATCAGGTTGCCGGTAATGAAAGCCACATAAAAGCCGCTAAAAGCGCCCATCAACATAATGCCTTCAACGCCCAGATTCAACACGCCGGAGCGCTGAGCAAAGGTTTCGCCGATGGCGGCGTACAGATAAGGCGTGGCCAGCCGGATGCCGGAGTGGGCAATACCGACGATGATGGCTAAAATGCTCAAACCTTCGTTCATTCGTTTTCCTCCGCCGTTGTTGGGGCCGACACCCGGCGTTTGACGCGGCGTCGAGACCAAATTTCACTGCTCACTACAAAAAGCACAATCAGGCCCAACAGCGCCGTGACAAACACCTGTGGCACCTGCACCGCCCGCTGCATCTTATCACCACCCACCAGCAGTCCCCCAAACAGAATCGAAGCCGGAATGGCCCCAATCGGGTGGAGTTTACCAAACAGCGCCACCACAATGCCGGAAAAACCGTAACCGGCCGAGACCGACAGCGGCTCGAACATGCGGTGATGCAGCCCTAAAATTTCCACTGCCCCGGCTAACCCGGCAAACGCACCGCTGAGCCCCATCGACAAAATAACGGTGCGCCGCACCTGAATACCGGCGTAACGGGCCGCTGCCGGGTTCAACCCCACCGCCCGGATGCGGTAGCCGATCGTCGTTCGCCATAGGAAAATATAAACGAGAATGGCCATGATCACGGCGATGAAAAACCCGGTATGCAAGCGCGTCGGTTCGACCAGCAGGCCGTAGAGTTCGCCCCAGAAGCCGGTCAAATTCAAATCCTTGGCCGAATCGGTAAAGCCGAACCAGCCGGCGACGTCGGTGAAGCGGGGCAGATCGGTTGGGCGCGGCAGCCGGGCTGAGTGCGGGATGTTGGTGCCGGCTTCCAGCTCTTTAGGATCGATCATCGGGCCGCGCAGCAGGAAAAAACCAATCTGGATGGCGATTTGGTTCATCATGATCGTGCTGAGGATTTCGTTGACGTTGAGGTAAGCTTTCAAATAACCGGGGATGCCGGCCCACAGCGCGCCCATAAGCGTTCCGGCGACGATACAGAGGCTGATGACCAGGTAGTTGGGCCAGGTATCGCCCAAAGCCACGGCCAGGTAAGTGGTAATTAACGCCCCGACAATCAACTGGCCTTCGGCCCCAATGTTGATGACGTTGGCCCGAAAGGCGATGACAATCCCTAAGCCGACCAGCAGCAGCGGGATGGCTTTGACCATTGTGTCAGCCAGCCCGTTCTTATTGGCGAACGCGCCGCTAAACATGGCCGTGTAGGCTTCGATCGGGTTGGTGTCGAGCAGCACCAGCACGACCGCGCCAACCAGCAGGGCGCCAATGACCGCGATAAGGGGCAAAAGGGCATCGATAATCCGCTCAAGTTGAACACGTTTGAACAGTGAAGGCTTCATACAGGTCTCTTTGCGAAGGTGAATAGGGTAAGATATAACAATTTGATTAGATTGACAAAAAACATTCAGCAGGCCAGGTGACTGGCACTTTATCGCCGTAATTCCAGCGTTATATTCCTCACCGCGTTCTCGATTTGAGCCAAAGTGCCAGTCACCTGAATCGATAAAAATGAAAAAGCTCCCAGACTATTGCTTGAAAATTAGCATAATCTAAGAGCTTCTCGGCTCGATGAATTTACTTTGTGAGGAAATTAACACACTTTCCGATTACTGTCAAACACCGTCTAAACCCCATAATCGGGGCATCGAAAAATATGGCCACTTATCCCCATTGTCAATTATCCAATATCAATTATTCACCGTATCCATCTGAAAAGACCTCAATCATCAAATACGGATCACCTAACGGATACAGAATGGGGCAGGTGCAGCCGTTGGCCACATATTGGCGTACCTTGGCCTTGACCTCTTCCGGCGTGCCACTGGCAGTGATATGCTGGACCAGTTCATCAGGCACCAGCTTCATGGCCTCTTTGATCTGCTCTTTGGTGGCCGGCCAGCCCAAAATCGATTGGATTTGCTGGACCGTTTCCTTGGGCGTATTGCTGGCTTTGGTAATGTGCGGCTGCTGGGCGATGTATTGGGTCAGCAGCCAGCGCGCCCCATCGAGCGCTTTGGCCTTGTTATTATCGACCGAACAGACCACCAGCTGCGGCCGGTCGATGTCGTCCAAGGTTCGACCGGCGCTCTCGGCCCCTTTTTTAAGTTGGATTAAGGCGGCTTCATTATATTCAGGCGGCACGCAGTAGTTCAACACGGCCCCGTCGGCGATTTCACCGGTCATCTCCATCATCTTCGGCCCGGTCGCGCCGATCATAATCGGCACATTACGCGGCTCTCGTCGGCCGTGGACTACATCCAGCTCGATGCCTTTGACCTTATGAAATTCACCCTCATAGGTCACATTTTCCATATTCAACAGCCGCCGCATCACCTCGATCGTTTCGCGCATCGCCAGCATCGGTTTGCGTCGCTCGATGCCGACGTTGGCGGCCAGCGGATCCCACCAGGCGCCGATGCCGCAGATAATGCGGTCGGGCGCTAAATCATCCAGCGTTAAAAACGTCGCCGCCAGTAAGCCGATGTTGCGGGTCCAGTTGTTGATCACGCCGGAACCGACCTTGATCCGCTCGGTCACCGCCGCAAAGGCCGCCATCGGCACGATGGCGTCGCGCACCAGCCGGCTCTCCGCCTGCCAGACCGCCTCGAAGTTGTTCTTCTCGGCATACTGGGNNTCATCCCCTCGCGCAAGTCGTGGGCATCCTGTAAATATAAAGCTACTCTATCTTGGGCCATTGCCAACTCCTCTGTAAAAGTTTTGGTAAGACGAATCGCTGATTTGTCCGGACTGAGGCAAGTCAGCGACGTCAGGGACAAGTCAGCGACTTACCCTACAGGTGTCGCTGTGGTGTGGAGCTGCGATTATAGCATCGATTGGGTTGGTTGGGTAGTTGGAGCCTGGAGTTAATCTACAAAATCTGCGTCCGGATCCGGGTCAGGCGAGCACGGCGTGCGATAGCAAAGGAACCCGAAAAGAAACGTGTTGGTGCTCTGCAAAATAGTTCGCGGCCGGAAATTAAATTGGATTGTCTTGGGAGTCTTCCGTGCATCTACTTGCTGGGACTCTGCGCCCTCCCGTTCGTAGACCGCGCAATGGACATAGATACTATAATTATCCTTGTCGAGATTTTTAAAGACGGCATCTTTGCCGGCCTCTACAGTTTGTCGATGGCGTTTGCGGGTGCGTAAGTTGACGGCCAACACGTCTACCGGTACATCTAGCGCCTGCAATGAGTTATCGCCGGCCCGTTTGCGCAGCTTAACGGTGATGGTGTTGCTCAATTTTATGATCATATCTAGGTCTGTAATGACAGGGATATTGTTCAGATTGAAAACGTTTATACCAGTCACCGGCTGCGGCTCCATTTTCACAGAAAGCGTGGCGCCATTCTTCAGATGCATTCTATTATTAAAAGGCTTAAAGCCTTGCTTGGTAGCCGAAATCGTATATGTGCCTTCGACCGGCAAACGAAAAACAACATCGCCTTTCTTATCACTCTGGCTCTGTAGCTTAGCGCCGTTTTCGGAATGGATGAGCGTAACGTCAACCCCTTCCACCGGCTTGTTACTGCTGTCAAGCGTTTTGCCATTTACGACAATACGCATAATAGAAACAAGGGGCGTAATAGGCATGACGAGACGCGTGAAATTTGCCGGAGGCGTTGCTAAGGCTTCCAGTCGGGCATTTAGGACAGGAGAGGCAGTTGATTTAGGTCGGGATATCGGTTTTACAGGCGTAATAAAGGGTTTCAACCGCGGCGTCATTAATCTCAGCGCGGCGGCGGAGGTGATAGGATTAAATCTCAGTAGGCCAAAATTAACCGTTCCTGTTTTGCTTACCATGTTCTTGCGGCCACTAAGTCGCAGGTTGCGGGCAAATATGAGGCCGGTTACGAAAGCGGGCAGCTGTCCGACGGGATGCGGCTGGCCGTAGGACAGGGAGGCAACCCCAGGCCGGAAGCGCCATAGCCTGTTTTCAAAAATCGAGCTCCACATCCAGGGTCGATCGACACGCAGCACCTGCACTTCCAGTTCGACGAGATCCAGAGCGTCGTCATTGAGGGCTAATTCTTGCGCTGCTTGGGGCAGGGCCGGTAGCTTGTTGCCGCCATTGGCGCCGGCCGCGGCGATGTCCGCCCGGGTTAGCTTAATCGGAATCCAGTTTTCCTCGGTAAGGTGGTTAGGGAAAAATGAGGCCGGCCAGTGCGTCTCGTTACTAAGCGGGTTGGTTATTTCAAAAGCGGGATCGTCGAGCAGGTCATGCGCTCGCTCAAACTTGGGCGGAAAACCGGCGACTTGAGCGCCGTTGTAGATCTTTTCGGCAGCGGTGATACCGTGCAAGGTATCAAGCGCCTGTAGCAAGGTGCGGTTGGCTTTGAGCGCCGCGTCCAGCGCTTCTAAGCGATCTTCAATACTCTCTTTTTCCGCTTCATTGGCTTGCTCTAGGTCGCGCAGTGTCTCAGAGCGATCGACTTCCTGGTTGGCTACCTCGACGCGTAGTTGGGCGAATTGCACATAATGATCGGTGAGCATAAACGGAGCATCAACGTAGAGGACGGCTTCCGCGCGTTGTAGCTCCGCCGTTTGTTCGGCCGTAAGTGGCATTCGGGCAAACTCGATGGCGCTCACCGCTTGTTTGTACACATTGGTAACAAAAGAAGCGCCCACCGAGGCCGGGTGGCTAAACGAGGGCGAACCGTCCTGAACACAATTTACCAATTTAGAGAGCTCGACCGCCGCGGCCAGGGCCTCGTCAGAGACAAAGGCGCCGTCCGGTGCAGATAGAACATCAATATGTTCAGTCTGCACCGGAGTCGATAAATGCGATGTCGCAATATAGCTATGTGCGTCTGTGTGTTCATCGATAATGTCTACAATCCTGGCAAGGAGGGCTTGCGCTGCTTTTGAGGCCATGAGTACTGTCCTTTTTTGTTATTGATAAATCGTATCTGAGTTAGTTGGGTATATCGACCAAAGGTGACAGTCACTGTTTGATACATCCAAGTGACTGTCACCTTGTGAACTGCGTCAGGGCTATAGGATTAGATCCACTCGTCGATATCGGGATGGGGGTCAGGGCTTTGCGGAAGCATGTAACAGACGAAGCCGATAACCTGCAACCCATCGATTTTTACGCCTTGAGAGGTCCACTCCGCATTGAAGGAACGTTGGTCGCTTTGAGACGAGTGGCGACCGCCGATGTGAAACGGTCCAAAAGCTACGCCGCCGCCGCCACTAGCTTCTTTCGTCATGCGCTCAAACTGACTGTTGTATTCACCAAAGTCAAGGACCAGATCTTTGACAAAGATGACATCGGTCGTTATGGCGGGCAAGAGACCATTGGGCGGTTTCTTCCCATCACTGATCATCGCATTTTTGACAATGGCATTACTTTGGTCGAACCGCCAGAAGGCGCTGAGCAAGTAATCTAGATGGAACCAGGGCCGTGAGATGGGAACGCGTGCGAGACTAAATTTCAAAGTGAAGTGTTTTGTATTGATCTTGTTGCTCCAGCTTTTGCGTTTGACGCTACCGCCGCCGGCAGCGATAACCGGACCAAAGGCAAACCCGCCGCCGCCCGAGGTGGACTTAGACTTGAACTTAAAATTGCTGGCAAAGCTGCCGGAGTTGAATTTGAACTCGGACCAGCCTGATCCATTTCGGGCGAATGAAGCGGAGGCAGGTTGGCAATAAAGGAAATTGGATCCTGATGACGGATTGGTTAGGATGCTGCGGGCAAAGTCTTCTTTGTAGCGCTGCTTAAGTAACACGAAGGCGCGGTCTTCAACCGACTGAATAGCAGCGTTAAGCTTCTCAACATCCCCTTTGTGGCCGGAGCCGCTCCAAGCGTTCATAGCCGCGCGGATTTTCATTTGCAGTAGACTGGCGTTAGTTGCGAAGCGATGAACCGCTTCCTGATCCTTTCCGGACATGGCGCCGATGCGGACATTATTATACTCTAGCGCCGCGGCCAGATATTCGAGCATTTTCTCGTTGTAAGCCTTAACAATATCACTATCGCGTATTTCTTCGGTTTCTTCTTCAGTGATAATATCTTGCACCTTCACCGTTTTCGTAAGAAGGCCACGCCATCGTTCGATCTTGCGTTTTGTCTCATCATCCGGCTCGTTGTCAAAAACTTGGCTTTGCTGGAGGGCCATAGCGTAGACGCTAGAGATGCGCGTCTCAGGATTCCAAGTATTGATCCGACCCGAGTCGATGATGCCCGAGGTGTCGGGCACGAGATCAACAACACTGAAGAAGCTCTCCGCACGCATATACTTTTCAAGCGCGTCTTGAGCCATCAACTGGTCGGGGGAAGGGCCGTTGGGATCTTGCTCCTTTGGACCAACCGAGGCTTCGAGATCATCTTCGTTGACGTTCTGTCTAACAACTCCACCAAATCCCTCTAGAGCATAATTGAAGTCTTCGCCGAGTAAGGGTATGCCGGGGCTCATGAACGCAACAAAATGATCATCGCTCTTGGGGATTACATTGCCATCGCCGTTGATCAGGACATCCGTAATATTACCAAGTACGGCATTAACTAAAACTTCTGGTGCTACCGATTCTGCCATTTGAAATTCTCCTTAGAAACTAAAAAAGAAACTAAAAATAAATGAACGAATATTGAGCGGACTTAAAGGGAACAATTTAGCAAATTGTTCTACACGCTGCGTAAGTCCTGTTTTATAAGCCGGTGTTCTAGTGCAGCTTTTATTTACAACCACTGTAACAAACTAGAGGCTGAATATCACCCCTCGTTGGAGGGGATTTAGGGCAAATATCCCCCCTCTTTGGAGGGGTATTGGGGTTTTACGGTGTAAGGTTTATGAAAAATCAGCGTTTTATTGATAAATAATAGGTGGCAACTTGAGTTATATAACGTTAAAACTGTTCCCAGAAAAGGGAATTGATCACATTTTTGAGTGAAAGTTGAGATTTAATTGAAGCCTATTTGCTAAACTAAAACTGGAATTGTAATAACTTGGCTCACAAGCCCTATCCAAAACATAACTTACCGAGGTTCTCACTAAATTCGTTACTATTTCGTATTAAGACGCAGGTGTTCTCTATTTTCCCCATATCTGCCCCGGATCATTAACCGTTGATGTGAAGGCCAAGTTCGGGTTCTTATCTGACTAGCATCTATCGCCCATCGTAAACTTCAGTTCAACAACTCAGCGAACCACGATGCAGGGCATCGTGCTTACAGTAAGGAAAAGGTGGAAATGGGGGGAGCTACCCCCACGCCCCCCGGCCTACGGCGTTTTCCTTCGCCGGTTCATTAACAAGCAGAAAAGAATTTGTCTGGCGGGTCAGGTGATCAGACGGCTTTAAGGCCGACCTTTATCGTCTGACTGCGAATATTGGGAGGAATATGACGATGCAACAATTTACACAACTTCTAGAACCACTGACCGAGCGCGAGCAGGTCGTGCTGCGACTGCTGGCCACCGGTCTATCCAACCGGCAAATTGGCGAACAGTTGTCATTAACTCTGCACACCGTTAAATGGTATGTGAAGCAGATTTTTGCCAAGCTGGACGTGCGCCGTCGTACGGAAGCTGTGGCCGTAGCCCAATCGATGGGGCTGCTCAATTCGGCGGGTGTAGTCCCATCGGCCGACCACAACCTGCCGGTCGCGGTCACACCCTTTGTAGGCCGGGAGGCCGAATTAACCACGCTGGCGATGCTGCTCAACCGGCCGACCACGCGGGTGGTGACCATCACCGGGCTGGGAGGCATCGGCAAAAGCCGGCTGGCTCTGGAAGCCGCCGCCCGTTATCATCAAACCCAAGCTATTGAAACTTATTTTGTTCCCCTGGCCGGCGCGCATTCAGCCGATGCCCTGGCCAAATCGATTGCTGCCGCCATCAACTTTCAATTTAGCAGCTCGCTCAACCTCGAACGCCAACTGCTGGCCGGCCTGCGACATCGCTCGCTGCTGCTGTTATTGGACAGCGTTGAGCATTTGCTGGACAGTGCCTATCTCGTTAGTCGGATAGTTGAAGCTTCACCGGCCATCAAGGTGCTGGTGACCTCGCGCGAATGCCTTCAGTTGCGGGGTGAAACCATCTTTGCTATCCAAGGGTTGGACTACAAACCGGAGCCTTGTGAGCAGGGCAGCGCCGAGCAGATGTTTATGCAAACCGCGGCTCGTTTGCAGCCCACCTTCCGGCCCGGTGACCATGAGCGAGCCATCATCGGCCATATCTGCCGGCTGGTGGAGGGCATGCCGCTGGCCATCGAGTTGGCCGCCAGCTGGATGGACGTGTTACCGCCCGATCGTATTTTGGCGGAAAT
Organism: Anaerolineae bacterium; assembly: GCA_020433785.1. The sequence continues at coordinate 3,245 of JAGRCC010000523.1, read as the reverse complement.
GGAAGATAGCCTATCGTTTTTGGGCCGCCAGATACGCAATGTTCCGGACCGGCACTTGAGTATAAGGGCCGTCTTTGCCCATTCTTGGGACCGGTTAAGCCCAGAGGAACAATCGACGCTGAAAAGGTTGTCGGTTTTTGAAGGGGGATTTAACCAGGCCGCGGCTGAGCAGGTAGCCGGAGCCACTATTTTTAGCCTGAGCCGATTGGTGAATAAATCATTGGTCACCCGCGTTGGCCCCGACTGCTACAAACTACACGACCTGCTGCGCCAATTTGCCGTCGAACGACCGGCCACTAATAAGCGCTAACCCCATCTTTGGTTTTGGGAGATCGGTGATTCTATCTCACCCCACGGCTGAAATGCATTCCAGCTAACGTATGTCACTTTGGGGGCAAGCTCGAATTACTGAAGGCGCTGAGTAAAAATGACATCGCTGAACCGTCGTCGGGCGGCGGCAGTTGCCCAGTAGCCCGCAGTTAATGACCTGTTCGGTTAAAAAATCAGCGATTTCAGAGCTTTCAGCGACCTCAGCGATTCTAGCTGTCGTGTTCACCCCACGGCTGAAATGCACGCCCCAGCTACCGTCACTTGTCACTCCGACCCAAAATCGGGTACAATAAAAGTGCTACTCTGATCTGGACCCGCCCCCACTATCTCGAACGCAAACCCTCTCATGTCACGGCCTGTTTTGCCGGTTATTTTTAGAGTTTATCGGATTTAAGGTGACAGTCACTTAACCCGCTAAATGTTGAGCTGGTTCTGCTAATTACGTCCTACATTTAGTCGCAAAAAGTGACTGTCACCTATTCCCGATTATGTTTTTTCAACTCATGAGGTGAACCATGATTAACCTAGCCCGCGACGATTTCAACCAATTGGTCGATCTCCTCCGCGACCTGCCCAACTTCCGGACCGAGACCGCCCGCTGGGCGCTGATAAATGATGTCCTGACCGGCGCGCCCCGCGAGGACAACATCCGCGGCTTGCTCGACCTGAGCGGGGGACCCCGGCCGGCGGCGGTCAGTTTGATCAACAACTTTCAGAAGTTTGGCCAGGTGGCCGCCGGGCAGGAGCTGCTGGGTATTTTGGCCAACAAACTGCTCGATAGCTACGTGTTCGACCCCGAACCGGTCGCTTTTTTGCGCGGCCTGTTCAACCGCTACCCGCTCGACCAGGCCGTCGCGCCCCAGCCGCCGGTCGCCGATCAACCCGCTGCTCACACGCCCCCGCCCCGCCTTAGCAGGCCAAGCGGAGGACACACGATCGGTGGCCTAAAGACCAAACCCGGCGTCAATCCGATGACCATTGGCGGCTCGGTCATCGCCACGGTCGTGACGCAGCTTAGTTTGGCTGAAAATGATCAAGCTATGGTGTCCGATGAGTTCAAATGGCTCTTCAGCGCCATCCATCATTTTCTCTTGCTGCGTCGGGGCGAGATCGATCCAAGCCAGCCCATCGCCGTGGCCATCCCGCCCAATGCGGAGCGCGATGCCCCAGCCACCAACCGCCTCCTGCCAACCATCGATGCGTTTGATTTGCAGTTGTGGCAGCAGCAGTTCGAGGCGGGCTTGAAGCGGATCGCCACCCATCTGCGTAATCTGGAGATCTTGTCTGCTCAAGAGGCCAGTAAGGGCGCTGACGGGAAAGGCGATGTCTACCTGCAAAATCAGATCAAGAGCAGCCGCCTGGAAATTGTCAAAGTGGTGCGAGAGCTGGCCCAGCTTAGCCGGCAAGCCTACGGCGTGTTGGTGACCAGTCCGCAGCAACTGATCGCTCTGCTTGAGGGGTGAACTGCGGGACCGTCATCAAGGCCAACCCACACCCGCCCTCGAGCGCGGGGTAAATGAAGATTGTGAGAAAATCTTTACCGTTCAATCTTGAACGATACTGAAAACAGAATGAGAACGACACTTTGAGATGTCATTCCCACATGCTTCCTCGCCTACGCGAGGACAAGCTTAGCGGGAATCCACGTTTAAAGACCCCGCTGGATGCCCGATAACGACATTCGGGCATGACATCCCGTCATTCTTAAAAGTTTTGGTTTCAAACTAAGCTCAATATAACATCGTTGTATGAAAGGATAATGCCATGCCCGAACCCTATACGTTTGACGATAATTCACCCCTTTTGATCGAAGTCACCCCGGCCGAGACCGCCGGCGGCGACACCCGCGAGGTGCTGGGCCTTGGCCCGCTGGTCAAACAGGCTCCCGACGCGGCGGTGAAGCAAGCCTTCGGCGCGATCTACCGCCTGGCCCGCCACACCGAGAACCTGCTGGAAGCCTTGCAGCGGCCCGGCCAGCCGGCCAACCTCAACAGCGTCGAGGTTGAATTTGGTCTGGCCTTCAACGGCAGCGTTGACGCCTACATCGCCAAAACCGGCAGCGAGGCCACCGTCACCGTCAAAATCAGTTGGACGCCAGGCGAGGTGAGCCATGATTAACCTATCGAAGGACGATTTCAACCAATTTGTCAATCTGCTCAGCGGTCACTCCGAATTCCGCACCGAGACCCTGCGCTGGCGGCTGATCGACGATGTCCTGACCAGCGCGCCCCGCGAGGACAACATCCGTGGCTTGCTCGACCTGAGCGGCAGTCCCCGGCCGGCGGCGGTCAGTTTAATCAACAGCTTTCAGAAGTTTGGCCAGGTGGCTGCCGGGCAGGAGCTGCTGGGTATTTTGGCCAACAAACTGCTCGACGGCTACGTGTTCGACCCCGAACCGGTCGCCTTTTTGCGCGGTCTGTTCAGCCGCTATCCGCTGGATAAAGCGGTCGCGCCCCAGCCGCCGGTCGCCGATTGGCGCGGGCCCGACCGGCCCGAAGAGGTGTTCGAGAAGATTATCGGCGAAAACACCCTGCGCGATGTGCGGCTGTTGGAACTGGCCCTGGAGGCCGCCCCCGCCGTGGTGCGCATCCGCACCGGGAATAGTCTGGGCAGCGGCTTCCTGTGCGGCGATCAAATCATCATGACCAACCATCACGTCCTGGCCGACGCCGAGGCCGCCCGGAACAGCCAGTTCGCTTTCTTCTACGAGTTGGATCGATCTTCCAAAGAGAAACCAACTCAGGTCGTCACGGCCGAGCCGGACGGGCTGTTCTTTAGCGATGAAACCTTGGACGTGGCCCTGGTGCAGCTCCAAACCGTGCCGGAGGGCGTGGCGCCCTTGGCCCTCAAACGGCAGCGATCCCAGGCCGACGACCGGGTCAGCATCATTCAGCACCCCGGCGGCCATTACAAGA
>JAGRCC010000522.1 GCA_020433785.1 Anaerolineae bacterium | reverse complement strand
TAAACCCTCGAAGCGGTTCACCCCCTTCGAGGGTTTGTTTTTAGCCTGTCTCTCCAAAAAGTCATTGCAATTGTGGGTAAGATTATGATATAGTAGGGACGGCAGTAGCTTGTAATGGGTAATTAGTGATTGAATAACCCGTTACCAATTACCAATTACTTGGCTCAAATGTCAGAGTAATTCAAAATTCCTCCTTAAATGGTCAGACATAGACGTTGTCTAAAAATAATAGGTCAATAGATGCTAGAGCTTGTTACAGCCGTTCTTATTGTTCTGTGTGTATCAGCATTTAGTTCCGGCACCGAGGCCGCCCTCTTTTCTGTTCCTCTGGTCAAAGTCAGACAACTGGCTCAATCCAAAAAACCGTCGGCGCAGGCGCTGCTGGCTATCCGCCAAAATATGAGCCGGCCTATCGCCAGTATCGTCATTCTCAACAATATCGCTAACATTGTTGGCAGTATCGTCGTTGGTCGTATTGCCGCTATTCAATTGGGCAGCGAGTTACTGGGGGCCTTTTCGGCGCTGCTGACGTTGTTAGTGATCATCTTTGCCGAAATCATTCCCAAAACGTTGGGGGAGCGGTTTGCTGAATCCATCGCCTTGGTGATGGCCCGACCTATCCAATTCTTAACCCTAATCTTTACGCCGCTGGTGTGGGCCATCGAAAAATTGACGTATCCCATCACCAAAGGCCGGGCCGCCGTGCCGACGACCAATGAAGCGGAAATAAAGCTGCTGGCCCGGATTGGCCGCCAGGAAGGGATTATCGAGGCCGATGAGTCGGAGATGATCCAGCGGGTATTTCGCTTAAATGATGTAACGGCCTGGGATTTGATGACGCCCAGAGTCGCCATGACTTATTTGTGGGGCCATCTGACCTTAGGCGAGGCAAAAGGGGCGATTATCGCTTCCGTGCACAGCCGGATTGTCATCACCGGCAAAAGTATCGACGATGTTTTGGGCACCGCGCTCAAGTATGCGCTGCTAACGGCTCTTATCGAAGGCAAAGAGGATTTACCCGTATCGGCGCTGGTCCGCGAAGTCTTGTTCGTACCTGAAAATGTCCGGGGCGACAAATTACTCCAGGTTTTTCAGAAAAATCGACGGCATTTGGCCGTGGTAATTGATGAATTTGGCGGTGTCGCCGGAGTCGTTACCCTGGAGGATGTGCTTGAAACCCTGACCGGCGAAATCATGGACGAGACGGATACCATCACCGACTTACAAGCCGAGGCTCGCCGTCGCAACGAGGCCCTTTTGGCCGAGGCGCTATCGACGACGGAATGATTTTATGATAGGCGTTCAGCTATCAGCCGTCAGCCGTCAGCTTTAACAATGACGACGTTTAGACCATCATGGCCGGGTTCTGTAACCAAATATTTGCCGGAATAAGCAAAAAGCTGATAGCTGATAGCTAAGGGCTGAACGCTCACAATTTATGTTCAAAGGCTTATGCATTGGTTAATCGATGGGCACAATTTAATAGGTCAAATGCCCAACCTCCACCTCGATGATCCCCATGACGAAGACAAACTGCTGCAATATCTGCGTCAATACCGGGCCAGAACCGCCCATCCGATCACGGTTGTATTCGACGCGGGCTACAGTTACCGCTCCGGTCAAACCCAGAAACAGGGTGGGATCACCATTCAATTTGCCCCATCCGGTCGAACTGCCGACCAAATCCTGATGCGCCGGATGCGCCGGATTAAAAATCCCCAGGCGTACATGGTCGTCACCTCAGATCGAGCCGTGCAGCAGGCGGCCGCTCAGCACGGCATCCGCACGCTCTCCTCCGGCGAATTTGCCCAGCAGCTGTTGAGTTCCCCCCAACCGGATACAGACAGTCAAGTCGATGTTCAGCTATCCCCCGATGAAGTTGAGGAATGGCTGGACCTGTTCAACCAATCCGAATAAAGGCCATTTCTTCGCAATGGTCTTGTGGCGTAGGACAAACTTAAGTTTGTCCTACGCCACAAGACGCTAAAAAGCCCTGCTAAAACAGCGACAACTGCTCGGCGTTGGTCGGATCAACCGGGTCAGCCGAAGAATCGGCTATTGAGGCGGCTTCGGCGATGAATTGGGGCAGCTTGAGAAAATCCTCGGTGATGAGGGG
>JAGRCC010000521.1 GCA_020433785.1 Anaerolineae bacterium | reverse complement strand
CTAATTCCCGGAGATTTTGATGACCAACCCGCTAATTGATCTTTCGCCTGTTCGCAGCCAATTCCCGGCCTTGCAAGAAACCGACCAACATGGTCGCCCCTACGTCTTTTTCGACGGCCCCGGCGGGACGCAAGTGCCGCAATCAGTCATCGAGGCTATGTCTAGCTATTTTGTTAAAGCCAATGCCAACAAAGGCGGCTACTTCATCACCAGCTACCGCAATGACCAAATTATCACCGACGCCCGTGTCGCAATGGCTGATTTTTTGAACGCCCCCTCGCCCCAGGAAATTGTGTTTGGGGCCAATATGACCACCCTGACCTACAGCCTAAGCCGGTCCATTGCCCGCCGCCTAAAACCGGGCGACGAAATCATTGTTACCCGGCTCGATCACGACGCCAACGTCTCACCCTGGCTGGCTTTAGAAGAGCAAGACATCACCGTCAAAATGGCCGATTTTGATATCGAAGATTGTCGCCTTGACCTATCGCATCTGGCCTCGCTGCTAACCGATCAGACCAAGCTGGTGGCCGTCGGCTATGCTTCGAACGCGGTCGGCACGATCAATCCCATTCCGCGGATCGCCGCGATGGCCCACAATGTCGGGGCTTGGCTGTGGGTCGATGCCGTCCACTACGCGCCGCACGGTCCCATCGACGTGCAGCGGCTGGGCTGCGATTTTTTGGTCTGCTCGGCCTACAAATTTTTTGGGCCACACGTGGGCGTTTTATGGGGCAAGTTCGATCTGCTGGAGCAGTTGCCGGCCTATCAAGTTCGACCAGCCAATCCCAAGGTTCCGTACCGATTTGAAACCGGCACGCTCAATCAGGAAGGGTTAGCCGGCGTCGCCGCCGCTGTCGATTACCTGGCCGAGGTTGGTCGGAGCTATGGTGCGGTCACTGATGGCAATCAGGCCTTTGAGGGCCGGCGTCAAGAACTAAAACAGGCCATGCAGGCCATCGCCGCATATGAACGGCGGCTCTTTACCGAGTTGATCGCCGGCTTGCAATCGCTACCCGGCGTCACCGTTTACGGCCTTACGGATCCGGCCGAATTTGATGAGCGCTGTCCAACCGTTGCTTTTACCCGCGAGGCCTTCACACCGGCCCAAATCGCCGCCTATTTGGGCGAGCGCGGCATTTTCGTGTGGGACGGCAACTACTACGCGATTAATGCCACGGAGCGGCTTGGGGTTGAAGCGTCAGGTGGCATGGTGCGAGTGGGCCTGGCTCACTATAATACCCAAGAGGAAGTGGATCGCTTTCTAACGACCCTCAGGGAAATGACCTAACATGAAGACCCTGACTAAAAGCCCGTTTACTTTCTCTAAAGCTTCTTATACAATAAAGACGTACTGTGAATTTTGTTACAAATCGCCGCTTCTATTACAATTTTGGGACATACAGCGGTATTCATATATAACCAAATCAACCTAACGTTTAACCTCACTCTGCCCTTACCGCAGAGTGATTTAGTTTATGGTAGGAATATTCAGGGCTCCCTTCTAGGAGAAAGATAATGTATGGAGAAATTGCTCTCTTCAGCGGAAACGGCAATCGCGAGCTAGCTGAAGAAATTAGTGCTGCCCTGGCCGTGCCTCTGTGTCCGGCCGATGTTTTCAAATTTTCCAATCAAAACATCTTTTGTCGCCTTAAAACCAGTGTGCGCGGCAAAGATGTTTTCATCATCCAACCGATTGCCTTTTCCTTTGATGAGGACGGCCAGATGTTGACCGTTAACGATAATCTCATGGAACTATTGATTATGATCGACACGGTCAAGCGGGACTCGGCGGGGCGAATAACGGCGGTAGTGCCCTATTACGGCTATGGCCGCACCGACAAAAAAGACCAGCCTCGCGTACCCATTACCGCCCGCCTGGTCGCCGATCTGGTCTCTACGGCCGGAGCTAACCGTTTTTTAACGGTTGACCTGCATGCCGGCCAAATTCAAGGCTTCTTCAACATCCCCGTCGATGAAATTACCGCCTTTTATCTTCTCAGCAATTACATCCGCAAAAAAAACATTCCCAACGCGGTTGTGGTCGCCGGCGATATTGGGGCCACCAAACGCTCGCGCAACTTTGCCCAAGCGCTCGATCTGCCATTGGCGGTGATTGAAAAGCGACGTATTCAACAAGAAGACGGTAGCAAAGCTGAAGTGCTCAACATCATTGGTGAAGTCAAGGGCAAAAACTGCATCATCTTCGATGATGAAATCGACACCGCCGGCACCATGACCAAAGCCATGGCCTTTCTCAAAAAAGAAGGCGCGGCCGATATCTACGCCTGCGTCACCCACGCCGTTTTTTCCGGCCCGGCCATCCGCCGCCTCCAAGAGTCGCCTGTTAAAGAAGTAGTGGCGACCAACACCGTGGCGATCCCTCCCCACAAGCGGTTCGCCAAATTCACCCAACTATCCGTCGCTCCCATCATCGCCGAAGTTATTCGCCGCATTCATCTGGGCATCTCGGTGGGCGAGCTATTTAACGAGTGATATTTATTGTACGCGATCAAGCGCGGTGCTATGGTGTAGTGAACGGCGAGGAAATCGACCGGTTATTTAATAGGCCACATCATACGAGGTAAAGAGCTGGCCTAATCCGGCCACCCCATGGGGATCGAAATACACGGTATTGAGCTTCATGTCCACCGCCGACTCAAACAGCTCCCCCTCCACAATGCTCGAAAACGGCTGGCCGGCCAGCAGCCGGCTGGCGTGAGTCAGGTAGAGCCGATCCAGCACCCCACCGGCCAGCAGCAGATGCATAATCTGTGGTCCGGCCGCGCTGTAGACCGTGGTATACCCCAACTCCGCCATTTTGGCCACCATCTGATCGCCCTGTACGCTGGTGTCTCCCACCACAAAAACCTGCCCGGCTTCAGCCTCGATCTCCCGCACCCGCGCCGGGTCGGGGTTGGCGGTGGTGAATACGATCACCTTACGACCGCTGGCCGTTAGCACGTCGGGAATGGGAAACTGCAAACTGCCGCTAATAATCGCGATGTCGGGCTGCGGCCGCAAGCCCTGCGCCACGCGCCACGCCTTCAGATCGGCAAATTCAGGGTTGTCTACCTGCAAAATCTCCTGGGCCCGACCATCGGCCCAGTCGCGCAGATAGCGCCCGCTGCTAATAATCAGATCGGCCTGAGCCGCCAACTCCTGAAAAAGCCGCCAGTCTCGATCGTTGGCCGTGGCTTTCGGCACCATCATCCCGTCCTTAGTCGGATGCGGGATAGCGATCCGGCCATCTAAACTGGTCACAAAATTGCCGTACACATACGCCCGGCCTAACGCCTCGCTGTATTGCCGCAGTTGATGATCCAAATAGGTACCCTTGAGCGACTGCTCCGTCGCGGGCTGGGGATAGAACTGGATGATATGGTCATTTCCTGTCATATTTCAAGCGTTGCCGTATTGCTCTTGATTGATTTGGTGTGAGCTGGCTATAAATTTGGTCAAAAGCGGCATGAAACGATCGCCGTAAATCATATCTTTGGGCAAACAGGCATCGGCGCCTGCTTTCAGAGCCTGGCTGCTATAACTTTCCGAATCATAGGTCGTCACGACCAATAGCGGGATATGGGGGGCGGCTTTCTTGAGGCAAGCGATCATCTCTAAGCTGTAGGCACTGGCGGAACCGGCATTGAGCACAATTGTTATGGGGGCCTGGCTTTGAGCCAGAGTAACCCCTATCGTTTCATCACGCGCCTCAATTGTGCGCACCGTCGGCAGCAGTGCTTCTAGCCAACTACATAACGTCAGCCGTAAGGCCGCTTGTTGGGCCACCACTAATATTTTTTCCACGTCTGTCCTCCTCCCCAAGGCAAACCGCTTTAAACCCACTACATTTAGACATTATTACACAAGTGTAGTCCTAATGTCTGTAAGGGAACCTTGATACTTAACCGGAAACCACGACACCGATGGCAAGGCCACTCCAACAAGGTAAAACTCTGCTGGATAGAAACTTGACCAGGTCAAGGTTATCCCTTACTGGTGAAGGTAAATTTTTAGAGTGGTGGAAGTAGGTGAAGGCAATTGGTCGATCAGTCGTTCGTAGACCAAACGGGGGTATAACGTTAAGCGGAATTTAAGTCGATTTTTCTATTGTACTCCCTAACGCACCTCTTTGCCAAATAGGTCGTCAGAGAATTAGCCGGAGTCGAGCGGCCCAGGCAGTGCCACTCACCTACTGAATCTCATCCGTCCGGGTGTCGCGGCTCAGCCGCACCCAACGGCGGCAGCCGTACAGGTGAAACCAGGCTTCGATCTGCACCCCTTCCGGATTAGCCCGCATAAAGGCCCGATCCAGATCACGCGCATCCG
>JAGRCC010000520.1 GCA_020433785.1 Anaerolineae bacterium | reverse complement strand
TTGCCCACGTGGCCTTCAACATCTCCTTTGTGGCGATTGTGGTTAGAACCAGTCTGCGCGACTTTAACAAGGCGCTGGAAGAAGCGGCCCAAGATTTGGGGGCCAACGAATGGGTAACGTTTCGACGCGTCACGTTGCCGCTGATTATGCCCGGTATTCTGGGGGGGGCCTTGCTGGCCTTTACCCTCTCGCTCGATGATTTTGTCATCACCTTTTTTACCACCGGACCGGGCGGCACCACTCTGCCCATCGACGTCTTCGGCCGCATTCGGCGTTCCATTAGCCCGGAAATCAACGCGATCTCGACCCTAATGCTCCTGATGTCGATTGTGTTGGTCATGGCCTCGCAGTCTCTTCAGCGGCGGCGAGGTTAACTATAATCAATCAGCAGGCCGCATGTTTTCAAAGGAGTCAGATAGTCTCACCTGAGACGACATCGACAATGAAAATACCTGACCACCGACTACTGACATCTGACTACTGTATTTTCAAAGGAGGCGCCTATTAAAACTTCTAAAGACTACTTAACTGACAACTTGTAATGGATTTTTCTAAACTTAAGTAAGGAGGAGATAAATTGCCTGGCAAAAACAAAAAACATTGGTTACTAACCCTTATTTTAACTATCGCTTTAGGATTGACGATATCTGCTTGTGGCGGGCAATCGCCCGCGCCGGCCGAAGAGCCTGCCGCGGACGCCGACCAAGCTGTTGAGGAGGCCCCTGTTGAAGAAGCGGCCGAAGAGGTCGCTGCTTCAGACCGCTGCGGCGATCCCAGCCAACTTTCCGCTCAGCTAAACATCTTTAACTGGGCCGAATATATGGACCCCGAGATCTTGACCCAATTTGAGGCCGAGTGCGGTGTCGCCGTTACTCAAGATATCTACTCCAGTAATGAAGATATGATCGCCAAACTGCTGGCTGGCAACAGCGGCTATGATCTCGTTTTTCCCTCTGACTATGCGGTCCAGATTTTGATTTCCGAAGGGCTTATAGCCGAATTGGATAAAGCCAATATTCCCAATATTAAAAACCTCAACCCCAACCTGATGGGGCTGTACTACGATCCGGAAAATACCTACAGCGTCCCCTACCAATGGGGGACCACCGGTCTGGCTTACAACGTTACCGAGTTTCCCGATGGCCCCCCCGAAAGCTGGGCCGCCATCTTTGAACCTGACCAGGTTTGCCAACACAGCGGCTTTGTGTCGATGCTAGATGACGAGCGTGAAGTCATCGGCGCGGCGCTGCTTTACCTGGGCTACTCTTACAACGAAACCGACCCCGCCGCCCAGAAAAAAGCCGAAGACTTACTCAAAGCGCAAAAAGAATGTATAACCGGCTACGACTCCGACAACTTTGATGACAACTTGGCGGCTGAAGAAGTGATGCTGGCTCACGCCTGGAGTGGCGCGGTGGCTACGGCCCGTTCAGAAAATGAAAACGTGGCCTTCACTATCCCCAAAGAAGGCGGCGCCATCTGGCAAGATAACATGGCCATTCCCGCCGACGCTCCGCGCAAATATACGGCCGAGGTCTTTATTAACTACATCCTCGACCCCGAAATCGGGGCGCAGTTATCAAACTGGACCTACTATTTTACCCCCAACCAAGCGGCCGAACCGATGCTCGACGAAGATTACTTCAATTTACTCGAAAGCGGCGGCATGCTGGTTGATGACGAAACGCGCGAGACATTACAATGGATTGAGCGCGACGAGAAATCCATCATTTTCTCCGACACCTGGACCGCCGTCAAAGCGCAGTAAACTTTAGACAAAAAACGGGGCTGAATGGTTCAGCCCCGTTTTTTAATCCTTCATAATTCATAATTCATCCCTCATAATTTATCCTTCATCCCCCTCTTCCGGCCAATAGATCGGCCGCTTCAAAATGCTCCGGCCGAACCAGGCTTGCAACTTCCGCCACATACTGCGCCGCGCTCGGGCGGTGAAATCATCCGTGGCCGTTTCAATGGAGACATCCTCCTCACCCTCCAACTGCTCTTCCAACCAATATTGGTGATCGATAATCCACAGCATCAAATCGGCTTCGGTGCGGCCCGGAAAGTAGCTTAAAATATCCGAGTCGCGAATTTTTTCAAACGTAGGCTGGTAAACCGTATCGTACCAATCTAACACCGCTTCCTGAAACGTCGGCTCTTCGCCCCGCTCCAGCCCCAGGTAATAGCGATGAATGGCAATCTCTTCCTCCAACAGCCAGTAGCGCCCCCGCTCGGTAAAAATAATCTCCTGATCAGGCCGGTACTTATCGAGTTTAGTCCGCTCCAAAAAACTCAGATACTCCTCCCGGATCAAAACATCCTTGAGATTATCATCATTCCACAACGGTACCCGGCTGTCGAACTCCCATACGTGGGCCTCAATCGTCTCTGCTTCTTGCTGCCGCGCCACCGACACCCGATGGTTGCCGTCGTTGACAAAATAAACCTCGCTCACTTTGAACAGCTCCACCGGCGGCCAGCCGCCCTGATCGATCAGGCGGTCCACTTTCTCCCACCGCTGCTGCGAACTGTGTTTGCGCGGCATAAACGTTCGGGTGAAATCATCATACCGGCTCACACTGCCTACAATCTGCTCGAGCGGCACGTTTTGGATACCCCGGTACGATTTCCGCCCCAGCTTCAACCGCTGCCGCACCTCTTCGAACGGCAGCAGCGCGACCGGCTGGTAGCGCACCCGAGCCGACAATGTTTCCAACTGGGCCTTTCGCAACGCCTGCTGGAACTCTCGTGCCACCCGATCTTTCTGCGAGTCAGATCGACTGACCGGCGCGCCGGCAAAATCAAGTGGGTTTTGTCTATCTTTGTGGCTCATAATCTACATCGACTTAC
>JAGRCC010000519.1 GCA_020433785.1 Anaerolineae bacterium | reverse complement strand
ACGCAGCGGGTACACAAAATGCAGCGATTGTGATCCAGGCCGAAACGGGGGTGGCTAATATCCATCGGCAGGTCAGGGTGCAGGTAATCGAAGCGGACGTGATCCATGCCCTCGATGGCGGCTACGGCTTGTAATTCGCAGTGGCCGTTCATCACACATACGGCGCAAACGTGGTTGCGCTCGGCAAAGATCAGCTCCAGGGTCATGCGCCGGTATTTGCGCAGCCGTTCGCTGTGGGTGGTGACCACCATGCCTTCAGCCACTTCAGTGACGCAGGCGGCTTGCAGGGTTCGCATCCCCTGGACTTCGACCAGGCACATGCGGCAACCGCCCCGCTCGCTCAGGCCGTCCATATGGCACAGAGTGGGGATGTAGATATCGTGCTCGCGGATCACCTCGAGTAGGGATTGGCCGCTGTTGGCGCTGGCCAGTTCATCGTTAATAGTTAAGGTTACAACCGACATCAAGACACCTCCTGGCGGGGCAGCGCCGATGGCGAGGCCAGTGCGAAACGACCGTTGGTTAGGGTTAAATCATCTTTGATCAGTGCTTCGTACTCGTGGCGGAAGTAACGCAGCGTGCTCAACAGGGGATTAGGCGCCGACTGCCCCAGCCCGCACAAACTGGTTTCCTGCATCATTGTGCACAGCTCTTCCATTATAGTCAGGTCACCGCGGGTGGCGGTTCCAGCGGTAATCCGCTCCAAGATGCGATGAAGCTGCACCGTGCCGACTCGGCAGGGAACGCATTTGCCGCAGCTCTCGTCCATACAAAATTCCATAAAATATTTAGCTACATCCGGCATGCTGGTAGTATCGTCCATCACCACCAAGCCGCCGGACCCCATAATCGAGCCTAATTCGCGCAGGCTGTCGTAATCAACGGGTGTGTCCAGGTAGTCAGCGGGGATACAGCCGCCGCTGGGGCCACCGGTTTGAGCGGCTTTGAAGGTACGGCCATTCGGCACCCCGCCGCCGATGTCGAACACAATTTCGCGCAGGCTGATGCCCATCGGCACTTCGATCAGTCCCGTATTTTCGACCTGACCGGCCAGCGCGAAAATCTTGGTCCCCTTACTTTTAGCCGTGCCGATACCGGCGAACCACTCGGCCCCATTGTTGATGATCGGAGCGATGCTGCCGAAGGTTTCCACGTTGTTGATCAAGGTGGGATAGCCCCACAACCCGCTCTGGGCCGGATACGGCGGGCGAGGGATGGGCTGGCCGCGCCGGCCCATAATCGAGGCCATCAGCGCGGTTTCTTCGCCACAGACAAACGCGCCGGCGCCAATGCGGATGTCGATGCGGAAATTGAAGGCGGTATCCATCACCCGGCTGCCGAGCAGCCCACGCCGCTCGGCCATACGAATGGCTTTTTCCAGCCGTTTGGCGGCGATTGGGTATTCACCGCGAACGTAGATGAAACCCTGTTCAGCGCCAACGGCATAGCCGGCAATGGCCATACCTTCTAGCACCCGGTGCGGGTCCGATTCCATTAGGGTTCGGTCCATGTAAGCGCCGGGATCACCCTCGTCGCCGTTGGCGACCACGTATTTTTTATCGGTTTTGGCCCGGCGCACCAGGTTCCACTTTAGGCCGCTGGGATAGCCCGCCCCGCCGCGACCGCGCAGGCCGCTGTTGATGATCTCGCTGCACACCTCTTCGGGTGTCATGTCGCGTAGGGCGTTGGCCAGGGCCATGTAGCCGCCTTGAGCCACGTAATCTTCGAGCCGTTCGGGGTCGATCAGGCCGCTGTTCGCCAGAACTACTTTTTTCTGCTTGCTAAAGAAGGGGATATCGTTGGCTAAGATGTGGGTCTCGGCCTGATCGGCGGCCTGGCCGCTGACATGCTTCTTAAATATTTCCTGAGCCAGTTCGGGCGTGACCCGTTCATAGATTACATCCGGTTCACCCTGACGCTGGACTCTGACCAGCGGGCCGCGACTGCACGGCCCCATACAGCCGGTCGAGACCACCGCGAGTTCGGCTTTCAGTTCTTGGTTTGCTTTTAGAATACGTTTAAACGTTTCCTGGACGCCGGTGCCGCCTGAAGAGAGACAGGGGGTGCTGCCGCAGCACAACAGCCGGCAGCCGACGCTTTGCTGCTTGGCTAACTCTCGTTCGCCTAAAGATTGTAAATCGGAGCGATTCATAAGGCTTCAGTCTCCATCTCTTCTACATCGTCGATAGCGGGTGTGGACTGAGGTTGAGCGACGCCGGTTTGGTCGGACAGTTTGGCTTTGATTTCCGCCAGGGCTAAGGCCGGGGTCTGCCGGCCCAACACGTCGCTATCGATCACGATGACCGGGGCCAGGCCGCAGCTACCCAAACAGCGCGCCGTGGCGGCGCTGAGTTTGCCGTCGGCGGTGGTTTGGCCCGGCGCAACGCCGAATTCGGCTTGCAGCATGGCCACAATTTCGGCGGCTTGTTTCACATAACAGGCCGTGCCCATGCAGACGGTGCAGGTATGTTCGCCTTGAGGTTTGAGGGAAAAAAAGTGATAAAAAGTGGCCACGCCGTAAACCCAACTTAAGGGTAACTTCAACTGACGGGCCACGTAAATCAAAAGGTCGTCTTCTAAAAAGCCAAAGACTTCCTGAGCGGTATGGAGCACTTCTATTAATGCGTCTTGCTGGTACTGAAACCGTTTTAACGTCCGGTCGACTAAATTGAAGCGAGGATCGCCGCTGGGATGCTCGATCTCGGCGGCTCGCCTGCTTTTGTTTTTTACCATTCTGCTTCCATCCCTTCTATCAGAGACATAGAAATAGGTGACCGCCACTGGTCACCTTAAATCCAATTGTAATGCGGGTCATTACCTTCGATGATTTCGAATCTTTGCCAGCAGCTTTTGCCGGGTCAATGGGTCCTCAAAATGATTTAAGAGACATTCGATACACCGTTGGCCTTTTAGCTTGTTGGCTAAATGGTAATGGCCATGCTCTTGAACAATAATTTCTTCACGTTCTAATTCGGCCAGGAGGTCTTCTACAAAAAAACTGCTTCCTAGATGTAACCAATGAGCCAAATCCTCGCTAGTACCGGTTCGATCAGGGTATTGGCAAAAGAAAAGCAGCAAATTTAATTTGCGGTAGGAGTCGATTTTACAATTCGCAATAAAATGACAAGTGATATTATTTTTTAGGAGAGAATGGCAGTTTGGGTAACTCATTATCATCTTCGATAACAGTTTTTAATGGATTTTTAAGGGCACATGACGCTTTAGAACACTTCTAATGTAATCCAAATCAATTCAGAATACACCCATCACCTGAGTAGTTTAAGGGCTGGTCAGCCTACCAGTTCATAACCTGGTCAAATGGCTGATTTTTTTCCTGGTTGACTGACCAGGAAAAAAACTAGCAACCCAACTAGTTCACAATCTGCCCAAATGGATAGCGTCAGAGTTGATATTTTGTTTTATAGTTAAACTAAGGAAGGATTTGCTCCGAGGATTGTTTTTAGAACTATCAATAGACCGTAGCACGGCCTTCGATTCGGTTTCGACAGGCCGTGCCGACCTAAAGGTGCCGGTCTACTGACTATCGACCACAGTCAGAATAGGAGACACTATGCAAATTTTACTCGCAGATGCCCAGCCGCAAGTTCGATCTGCGCTGCGCCTACTACTAGAGCATGAACCGGAAGTAAGTGTTGTTGGCGAAGTTACAGATGCTAAAGATTTGCTAAACAGCGTCAGAGTTACCCGGCCAGACTTATTATTGTTGGATTGGGATCTCCCCGGCTTGACCGACTCTAATCTGTTACCGGTGTTGCGACAGGGCTGCCCTCATTTATCAATTATTGCCCTAAGCGGTTATATCGAGACCCGTCAGAGGGCGCTTAGCGCCGGCGTTGAAGGGTTCATCAGCAAAAGCCATCCGCCTCAAGATTTGCTGATGACGCTGAGACAGGTGCGGAAGAGACATCAAAAAAAAAGAGCACAGGTCGTTGTTGAAGATTGGATGACCTCGGATGTGGTGACGTTATCCACTCAAGCCAACGCTTTAGAAGCATACCGGCTGATGACCAAATATCATATTCGCCGGTTGCCCATTGTAGAAAATGACCATCTGGTTGGTATTGTGACCCTGGGCGATATTAGACGCCGTAAGCCATCATCGGTGGGATCACCCGATTTACCGGAGATTAACCGCCACTTAAGTTGCCTTAATATCAAGGAAGTTATGACTCCTCAGCCAATAACCACCTCGCAGTCAATGCCGATTGCCCAAGCTGCTACGTTGATGTTGGAGCGAAAAATTAGCGGCTTGCCGGTTGTCAATGAACAACATGATATGGTCGGCATCATCACCGAGTCAGATATTTTCCGCATGATTGTCCAAAGCTGGCGCAGTGGGCAAAATTTAGCCATTTAGACTATACAGGTTATAATGAAGAAAATTTGGTATTTCAGGCTAGATCGAAATACCAATCATACTATATTGCGTTCAGGGAGAGGACAATGAC
>JAGRCC010000518.1 GCA_020433785.1 Anaerolineae bacterium | reverse complement strand
CGTTGCAGTAGTTCCACAGGCGTTGAACGATGGTGGCAGATTGGGACATAAAGTTACTCCTCGTATAATGTTAGAAACCAGGTTTTTCGTCAGCTCAGTTAATTTCGCACCAAAGGGACTCACCAAAGAGCATTGCCCCACTTCTAATGTTAAAAACCTGGTTTCTCAGGCCTGGTTTGCTAACCAAATCGTTCTTCTTCTGCGGTACGAACTGACGAACAAGTTTTTACTTCAAAAGTTACGGGTGTACCGCATTTTCGTAACTATAAGCGCCCTTGACTAACTTAGCCCCAGCTTTCTGAGGATCAATTTCTTTAGGCCAAGTTGTACGCTCATTATAAATAGCCCCTCTTAGATTAACATCTTCCAAATTTGCGTTACTGAGATTAACACCACGGAGGTTTGCGCATCTTAGATCAGCCCCATTAAATTCAGCTTGTTCCGCGTTAGCCCCACCCAGATCAGCGAAAATTAGTATTGCATCCCATAAGTGGGCTCCAATTAATGTAGTTCCTTGTAGATTTGATCTGAATAAATTTGTTTTAAGCAAATAGATCCCGCTCATATTACTTCGGTAAAAACTGATCCTATCTAGTTTGGCGTCATTAAAGACAGCATCGACTAATGTAGCCATGTAAAACGAACCGCTGCTAAAGATTGCTTGAACCATTTCAGCCTTACTTAGATTGGCTCCATTTAGATTAGCTGCTCGAAGATTCGCCCTAAATCCATCTACCTCTTGTAACTGCGCTCCAGCCAAATTTACCTGCTCTAGTTGAGCATTTTCTAGATTGGCTTTCACTAAGTTTGCGCCTCGAAGATCAACCCCCGTTAAAGTTCCATCGGAAATCCAACCATGATGTTTAATTTCTGCGAGTGCTCGCAGTGCAAGACCATTGTCCATTCCACCCATTTCTCGGATGAGTTGGTTCTTGAGTTGGTCAACTTGACGTTGCTCATTCAATCTATCAATGATAAGAACTGTTATAGCTACAGTAATCAATCCGAAACTAACGGTAGCATAAAAATCTTTGATCAATTCTGCAAATACCCACTTCTCTGGGTAGAAGTAAAAGAGACTGACATATACACCTATAAGTAGAAATCCAGCTCCAACCTCCTTTATACTAAATTTCTCTAAGGGGTAAAATAATAGCGTGTCGATTATTGTTACTACTTTGGTCCAAATTTGTTCAATAAATTTAGCCATATCTTAGTTACACCTCCGGCAACCCCAACTGCTGCTTCTGCCCCCCAGCCTTCGCTGCCCGAATACGCTCCAACAGCAGCGAGGCCGGTTCATCTGCCGGGTCTTGCGCTACCAGCCGACCCTCAAACGCCTGTTTCAAGATCGACTGCCGCAGCCGCTCGGCCCGCTTGAGGTTGGCCGCCAGCGTTGCCTCGACCCCCTCCACCACCGACAGCCGCCGCTCGACTTCGGCCACGATGCGCTGCTGTTCGGCGAGGGGAGGGAGGGGAATAGGCGTTTCTTTAAGTGTGGCGATATTTATCCCTGTATACGCAATCCCCCTAGTTCGCCGAAGCAGCCAATTCTGAATCGGTTTTGAACCAATAAAATATGCAATAGCTGGTCCTATCAATGGTTCAATCAAGGCAATCATTGCTACTTCCCGCGATATATTAAATCCCTTGCAGGATTTAGGTGCAACCACGACTCCACCCAATGTCCCGCGCACTGTAACCAAAATCTCACCACCGTTTAGGTATGTTCTTTGGTAATTATCAGCGATTTCACGGGAGATTTGCTTCACGTGATCCAACTCCAGCCGTAAATGCCGGACGTCACTTGAGCGCAAGGTGGGAACCCCATCTTCTACTGCCTTTCCCAATTTAATAACACCATAAGTAATTGAGCGCATTTCGTCAGAAAGTTGTTCTGCACTCGCCCACACCCACCCGTCCGGCAATTCCGGCAGATCATCGATATCGGGCGGCTGGGGTTCTTTGTATTTGCCTTTGCCGTTCCACTGCTCGCGGCGTTCAGTCAGGATGCGATCCAGCAGCACGGCGGCGGGTTCGTCGGTGGGGTCTTGGGCCACGAGGCGACCTTCGCAGGCGGCTTTGAGGACAGCGGCTTTGTAACGCTGCAAACGCGTCTGAGCGCGCTGGAGCGCCGCCACCCCCGCATCGAGGCGGGTAAGCTGCTTTTCTATCTCGGCTACAATGCGGTGTTGTTCGGCGAGGGGGGGGAGGGGAACAGGATATGATTTGATAATTCCTTGACTAATGTTTGGCTGTGCTCCCCCAACACTTAAGTCAATTAAATCTTTGCGTTGGTACTTCAGCCAGTAAGTAATAAACTTCGCTGTGAAGGCATTTTGTCGTGGAAAAATAGCGCAAACTGCTTGATTGGTTGCTGCATCCAACCCCAATATCCCTGTTCTTCCTACTGTGGCCCCATACAGTGCTACAACCGCAGTTCCCTCTGGAAATATCTTTGCACTAGAATTTTTAAGTGCTTCTTCTGTGATAAATTCATCCACCGAATTTATGAAACCATCTCTAAGTTCACCTGATTTTATCCAGGGGATACTTCCCCCATAGTAGTCGGGGCGTTTCCGCGATGGAGTCCCGCCGCTCGTGGTATCGGCGACTTCTCCAATTGTCGTCCAAGTCCAATTAGTCGGCAATGTTCTCTCACTCATCTTAAACCACCAACGCCTCATTCAACTCAGCCAACAACTCCGGCAGCGCCTCCCGGCCAAACAGACTGCGGGCGGCCAGCAAGCCGCCTTCGTCGTAAAAGGCACCCCAGAAACCAGGTTTTTTGGCTGAGTAAAGTTAATAACACGTAACCGAAACTTTTATGGCAATGTAAGGGGTTCCATATTCTGGAAAACTCTTAGTCGAGAGGCTCGACTATAAAACTATTGATTATCATTTTGCATGCCTTGCCCGGATATCCAGCCTGAAAAAATAAGACACTATATCCGTTAAATTCGTCTAGTTTTGGATCTCTTCCCTGTCGTATGGGGGGGAACACTAAACGGTCCTTATTACGAACTCTAATCACGTTATTATTCCGTTCCAGAATAACTTCATTTGGCTGATTGATTTCCAGAGAATCGGCGATACCACTATCAATTAAATAATTCCAGTGTTCTTCCTGATCCAGATGTTTTCGAAAGCCATAGTTTTCGTCTCTTATTTGAAGATAATAACTCGACCGTCGCTTGTCACCCAATCCAAAACCCACTGAAAAATAGCACTCAGTATCTAAATTTGTAACCTCAACAGTAACACGAAAATTATCTGGTAATTCTTTATCTATCCATAGAATATCATCAACAAAGCGTCCAGTTATGTTGATGCCATCATTTTGAATAGTATAAGTAACTTCGCCTGTCTGATAGAAATCGTCTTCTTCTAATGCTTCACCTAACCACATAAACCTGTTCGTTGTGGTTATATTTTCCTCGGTGGGAACGACTGTTACTAACTCATCGGATACCTTTGGAATAGAAGTATTTTCTACGGTTGCCGTAGGCCTTTCGGTGTAAATAAACATAGCCATAATCCCAATTAGCGTTATAGAGATTACAATCACAATCAAAAATTTAAGCAAAGTAGGGACTTTATAATTAGAAACGGCTAAGTCGTTCTCAGAAGAATTTGATTGCGTCAGACTACTTAATTCTGCTTGCAACTTCTCTATTTCTGATTCTAAATCTTCGATCTCTATCAAGACATCAGCAGTAGTATCTACACCTTTCAAGGCTCTTTTTTCATGAAGTTTTTGTAGGCGTCGACTGTGCTTTTCTATTAAAGTCTCAATTTGGTTTTTTCGAAACATAAAGTATTTCCTGCGCAAAAGTATCCAGGCTTACTGCATTGTCGCTTTTGTGAAAAACCTGATTTCTTCTTCGTTGGTAACCCAGAAACCAGGTTTTTTGCTTGGCCCACGTTTGTTTCTCATAAACGCATATTCTCCGGCAAAGCTCTGTTCTCCTTACTGAAAAACCTGGTTTCTTAGCGTTGTGATTTATTCATCAAACAACAAATGGGCAATAGACGCCATACCTGTCTCATCATCACCCTCAACAAAGCGCTGATAATCGGCGGGTGAGGCAAATTGATCCAGAACAATCTCTGGCTGGGGCAATGTACCGCTGCGCAGCCCAATATAATCACGATAGCTGGAATAAGGCCAGTCAGCCGGTGATTTTACTAACCCGGCCTCAACCGGGTTGAGATGAATGTAGCGGCTTAGGTGCAGCAAATAGGCATCTTGATCGACATGTTTGGCTTTGAATGGCCCTTGAAATAACGGGCCAACGCGCTTTTGCTGACGATTGATGGCTTTGGTGTACGAGATACCAAACGGATGCATTATGGTGTCGCTCAACGCGTCGGTTTTGAGATAAACCAGTAAATGATAATGGTTGGGCATCAGGCAGTAAGCAATGATGTCAATGAACTCTGGCTGGCAGTATTTACGCAGGCGTTTGATGAAGAAGGCCCAGTTTTCATCTTGAAAGAAGATGGGCTGGCGGTTGACGCCTCGGTTGTAGAGATGGTAGTAGTTTTCGGCTTTGAATTCTATTTTTCGCATTGCTCTCACCCACCCAGAAACCAGGTTTTTCCAGGTAAGAAACAAAAAACCTGGTTTCTTTTCGCACGGCTACACCACCAACGCCTCATTCAACTCAGCCAACAACTCCGGCAGCGCTTCCCGGCCAAACAGGCTGCGGGCGGCCAGCAGGCCACCTTCATCGTAAAAGTAATCCTGAAAATCGGCTTCGGTGAAGGCCAAGTTTAGGCCGATGGTCTCGGCAATTTTGTCCAGCCATTGCTGCTGTTGGGGGCTGAAGCGGCGTCCGGCGGCAGTCTGGGCGGCCAGCCAGTCGGCGTAGCGCTGCCGCACCCGCTCGGGGTAGGGCACCAGCTCATCCTCCAACTGCACCACGCGGCGCACCAGCGAGATCAGGTCGGTTAAGACGCGCGGCGCGTTGGCGCCCCGCACTTTGTCCCGTTCTAGTTGGGTGTAAGCCTGCCACAGGGTCTCGGTGGACCAGGCCGGGCGGTAGGTTTGGATCTGGTTGGCCAGATCTTGAATTTGGACAAAGGTTAACCGCTGTTGGCTGTAGGGCCGGTTGAAAATCAGTTGCAAAGCCGTAATCTCCTCCTTATTGTCCTCAATATATTGCCGGAATGAGTCGACCATACTCTGGGCGGCGCTGGTCGCCTGCACATCATAGCCGGCCTCAAGTACTTCGTCAATGCTCAGTTGATCGATGACCTGCTCCTGCCGCTGCTGGATCGACAGGATAATATGGCGCAACTGCTCGTTCGCTGCAAAAAGCAGCATGGCCTCGTGCTGCATCTGCTCGGCGGCTTGTTGAACCTGAGCCGGCGCGGGTTCGAGTTCGCCCGTGGCTTGCTGCCCCGCCGCAAAATGTTGATCGGGGTCGACCGCCACCAGTAGCGTCTGGGCCAGGTCGTTCAAGCTGCGCCCCCGGCTGACCGCGTTGAGTTTGTATTCGTCCTGGGGCGTCAGCTTGCGGGCCAGGCGGGCGAGACGGCTGGCCAGGGTGAGCAGGGTGTCGGCGTCGTCGGCCCCGTTGGCCAGCCGGTCGAGCAGCTTGGGCAGGCCCAGCGACGGCTGGCGATCCAGCGTTTGGGTGTCGATCTTCTCATGCTCGACCACGCCCACTGCATCGACAATCACAAAACGGTCCTTGGCGGGCGCGTCAGGCGTCACCACCTGCAAATCGGTCGGTTTGATAACCCGCGTACCCCGGCCCAGCATCTGCTCAAACAGCCCCTTACTTTTGACCAGACGCATAAAGAGCAGAATCTCAATCGGCTTGATGTCGGTGCCGGTGGCAATCATATCGACCGTGACCGCGATGCGGGGGTTGTAGCTGTTGCGGAAGGCGGCAATGACATCTTCGGGCTTGACCCCAAAGACCTTGTAGGTAATCTTCTGACAAAAGTCGTTACCCCGGCCAAACTCATCGCGCACAATCTCGACGATGCTTTCGGCGTGGGCGTCGTCTTTGGCAAAGATGAGGGTTTTAGGCACCTCGCGGCGACCAGGGAAGATGTCGATGGGCAGGCGTTCCTTGAAGGTGCGGATGATGGTCCGAATCTGACTTTCGGCTAGTACCTCCCGATCAATCTGGCTGGGGGTGTAGGTCAAATCTTCGTCCAGCACGTCCCAGCGCTGCTGGCGGGTTTGCAGGTCCAGCCGGGGTACGACGTGCCCGGCCTCGATGGTACTGCCCCGCTCGGTGATGCGGGTGCGGATGCGATACACGTTGTGATCGACGTTGATGCCATCAGCCACGGCCTGCTGGCGAGTGTACTCCATCACCAGGTTTTGGTTGAAAAAGCCAAAGGTCTGTTTCGAGGGTGTGGCGGTTAGCCCGATGAGGTGGGCATCGAAATAGTCCAGCACCTGCCGCCACAGGTTGTAGATGGAGCGGTGGCACTCATCGATAAAGATGATGTCGAAGAACTCGATGGGCACGCGGGGGTTGTAGGCGACGCTTTTGGGGTCGCGGCCAAAGGTCTCCTCCAACTCGTCCAGCGACGGCTCTTCCAGGGTCGGGTCCAGCTCCTCGCCGCGCAAAATGGAGTAGAGGCGCTGGATGGTGGTGATGCAGACCCGGCTAACGTCATCGAAGTGATTGCTGCTGAGGTGCTGCACGTTGTACAGCTCGCCAAATTTGCGGCCATCGTCGGGGGTAACAAACTGCTGAAACTCGCGCAGCGCCTGCCGCCCCAGGTTACCCCGGTCGACCAAAAAGAGCACCCGGCGGGCGTCGGCCAGCTTAATGAGCCGGTAGACGATGTTGACGGCGGTAAAGGTTTTGCCGCTGCCGGTCGCCATCTGGATCAGGGCGCGGGGCTTATCCGCCGCCAGCGATTGTTCCAGACGGGTAATGGCCTTGTGCTGCGGCTCCCACAGATTATCATTGATAAGCGGCTGGCCGTGGTTCAGGCGAGCGCGGAGGGTGTTGTAGGAACCGGACGTACCGGACAATAAACCAGGTTTTTCTAAAAAACCTGGTTTATTGTCCGCCTGCTCCGCCTCCTCCGCCCACTCCGCCAGCGTTTCGGGCCGGTGAAAGGTGAAGACCCGGCGGCTGCGCGGCTCGGGGTCGAGGCCGTTGGTGAAGCAGGTCTCGATGCCGGTCGATTCGTACAGGAAGGGCAGGAAAGGTTGTAGCCCCCCCGGCCTCCCAGAGCGGGAAGAAGTAATTCCCCCCTTTGGGTGGGTAGGGGGGCTAACGGCTCGACTCACCCACGCCTTAGGCAACTTCGGCAGCCCCGTGCTGTACTTCTCCGATTGGTGCTGCACCCCGCTCAAGGTTGTCCCGGCCTTCTTGGCCTCAACCGCGCCGATGGCTTTGCCGTCCACGCACAGCAGGTAATCGGCATAGCCGGTCTTTAAAGGAAACTCGCGGATGGCTACGCCGCGCTGAGCAAAGAGGTTTTGCTGATCGCGGCTTTGCACCTGCCAGCCGCAGGCTTCCAACTGCCGGTCGATCTCGACGCGGGCTTGTTGTTCGGGCGTGAGATTGGGGTGCATGGGGTTACGTCCTTCCTGTTTCGATTTCAGCGGATAATCGTTCAATGTCCTCGTCGGTTAGAGAGGCGAAGTATTCCATCAAGTAGCGGTGGATGAAGATGTAGCCGCCACCGACTCGACGGAGAAAAATTCTTTCGGTAGTGTAATCAAGGAAATCGGTTAGATTCCAGGGTAAGTAGCCAAAAAAATATAGAATAGATCGCAGGATGAAATGTTGAATTGTAGTTAATCCACCAAAGGCCAGTCCGACCGCTAATCCGATAGCTACTCCAACAAGTAATCCAGTAAACGATCCCACCCTCAAACCTTCATTTCCTATACCGATTCCAATATTCCAAGCCCATCCACTGACAACACCTATTGGAAACCCAGACGCAATAGCAACGAATAAACCTATGACAATACTGTTTCGAAATGACCGCCAAATGCCTTGATTTGGTACAGATCGTTGTTCAACCTGATCACTGGTTAATGCATTGAGCATTCCAGCAACTAATCCAGCAGCTACCCCAAAAGCTACCAGAAAATTTAGCGTCAGCTTCCCAGCAATATTCGGCTCAAAGTTTAACCCAATAGCGATGGCAGCGCCGACAGCTAGTCCAAAGATAGAGCCAAAGATAGAACCAAAAATCATACCTCTAATTGCCTTTGGTATAGACCAGCTTAATGCTTCAAAGATTTCAATATTTGGAAAAGTCCAAGCCTTAGTATTCGCAGGCCGTGTTCCAAATCTCAAACCATGAGCTAAACCAAAAGCGAGGCCAACGATTAACCCCACGGCGACCCCAACTGGTCTGCCAAAATTCAAGCCAAAAGCCACAAAAAAAACAAACCCAAAGGTTCCCCCAACTATTAGTCCTCCTGTAAACCCATAAGTCTGTATAATTGCCAAACAAATTGACATAGCTACAGCCGACCCAACACCTATCCCAAAAAATGGTCCAATTAAGGGATTAGCGAACCATATGGGAATTCCAACAGCTAATCCAAAAAGAAGTCCGACAGTTCCCCCTACAAGAATCATTACCAATAAGTTATATAGCCAAATCTGTAAACTTGATGGTAACCAGTTAGGCTGTGTTTGCTCCATTAGGAATATCGTTTGGCGATATTGAAACATTTTTTTAGCCAGCCAGGCCAACCAAGCAATGGTTTGCTTTTGTGCGTATCGCTGGTTTGCAAGTCGATGTCTAAACAATTTTATTATATAAGCATCAAACAATTTTTTGCGACGATCTTTATCTGCCTTTAATTCGCTTAAAGTATCGATTGATGTCTCTGAATAAGCTAGGGTTATGACATTTAGTATTAGAGGTGACTGAGCTAAAGATTGAACTACCACATCCTTTTCCAACATACGACGTACGCTATCCATTTTGACCGTTGAGCCAAGTAAATAGTTTTCAATTTGTTTCCAAGTTAAAGGCTGCAAGACAATAGCGGTATTAAGTCTGAGCAAGGAGCCAAGAACCTCATAATCAGCCGTTCTACTGGATACTACAAGTCCAGGCAAGCCATGCCCAACACTATAGGTGTTAATAGCTTTAACGCATTCGGTTCGGTTATTTACCTCAACCTCGTCGAGTCCATCAAGTAAGGGAAGCAACTCATCATTATTGATCCAAGAACGGCTAATTTTTTCGGGAAAATTGTACTTGGCACTAAGCTCCTCAACTAGCCAATCCTCAAGAGACCACTGACCCTTGGTCCAAGATGAAAGATTAAAAACGACCGGGATTGGCTTTGTAAGGTCAAGCCGGGCACGACCAACAATCTGACGTGTGAGTTCCAGTAATATTGTAGTTTTGCCAGAACCTGGCTCGCCTAAGATAAGCAGAGAGCCGCCAGATTCGTCAAATACGTCAATTATCTTAGTGCCAGGAGGCAGGGTACGATTGGGCTGGTCAGGTCGCTGGATGATCATATCCCAGGGATATGCCACGGCCTCAGATTTAATTTCCATTCCCAATTCAATCAGCACTTCATTGTGTAGGGAGCTTTCCAACACGCCTTTGATCCAAAAGTCGTGGACGCGCTGGAGCATAATTTGGCGGTTGCGCAGATGGCGCTGTTGTTCGGTGGAGCTGGAGAAAAAATTAATAATTTGCTGGCCGATTGTAACTTTATTGCCGCCCACCACATCGCCCCCCGCGTGAATGCTGGCATCAATATCCCCGATGGAGATGGTGCTATCGCTGATGCTGCCAAAGTTTACTCCGCCGATGTGCAGGGTGCGGATTTCCTCGGTGGCGCGGCGCTCTTCGATGATAACTAACAGCGGCTTAAGTTGCTCGCGCCAGCCAGCATCCGATAAGTGACCAGCGGCAAGCTGCTCAGTTAGGGTAATGGCCGTCCGGTGATCCTCGATTTCGAGGGTAAGGCTGGCCGGGGCGTCGAGGCCGAGTTTGGCCTGGCGCTGTTCCAGAATATGCAGGCTCCGGCGGAGCCGTTGCAGCAGTATGTTTGGATCAGTCATGAATTATGAGGGATGAATTATGAATTAGGAAGGATGGAAGGGGTTATGAATGATGAAGGCGAGGAGAGATACGGTCTAATGATATTCCCCTACTTCCTACTCCTGACTCCCTACTCCCATTTTAACATACTTTCTATTGCCCTGACAACCGGACTTAGGTACAGAATGGAGAATGAAGAATTTAGAATGGAGAATGGAGAAATTCAATCACCATGGTCACCACCTCCGACTCACTCTAGTAATTCCGCCGAGTCACTAGAGTGATTCCGCTGAGTCATTAGAATGATTCCGCCGAGTCATTCTAATGATCAGCCGCGATCACTAGAGTGAGTCACACCGACTCACCATGGTGAGTCATACTGAGTCACCTAGGTGA
>JAGRCC010000517.1 GCA_020433785.1 Anaerolineae bacterium | reverse complement strand
GCCTATAATGACAGTTGGCCGCTCGAGCCGGGTTACAATGAGCGCAAGGATTTATACAACCTCTATCATCTCCTCAATCATCTCAACCTCTTTGGTCACGGTTACGGCGCCAGCGTTGATCGGGTGCTGGCGCGATATGGCCAGTAAAAGCTCAAGGTTATAGCCGGTTAATCCTCTGATCGGTCGAAAGAAAATATTCAGATAAAAGACTCGTGAGCTAAAATCTGCTGCCCTATGATTTCAATTGCTATTGGCTTTATTTTAATTTCAACTTCGGCAACTTGCTGCATCGAAAAATGCAGCACTAAATAAGGTAAAAAGTCTCCGGCGTACTTTTTGGTTTCGAACTCACTAGCTGCGTGGTTAATGACGTATAGAGTTAATTCGAGCGCTTCACGTTTTTTGCCTTCTCGATCAAAATGTAACGCTAGCCCTGCCAGAGCGGTGAGGGCTTGAGGAACTATAGGCGAGGCCAAAGCTATCTCTAATGCCTCAATGAAATAGCGTCTGGACGCTTTAAATTCGTCCGCTAGCCAGGTAATACGGCCAAGCTGATTTCTGCTTAGAGATCGGCCGTACTGTTCTGATGTTTCATCAAAATTTAACATGCTTTCCAAACAGAGCTGTTTCCCCGCCGATAAATCTTCTGATAGTGAGGTGACCACTCCCAAGTAGGTTAACCCAATTCCGGTTGAAAATGGATCTTCTATAGCTTGACCGATGGCAAGCCCTTTTTGGATCAACTGCTTTGCTTTTGAGTAATCTTCATTAATCATCGCTAGATAGCCCAAATAAATGTGTTCAATACTTACGCCGCGCTGTTCTTCGATCGCTTCATATTTTTCTAGAGCGTCGGCACAAAATTCTTGAGCCAGGGAATATTGACCTGTACTGGCGACAACCATCGCTAGGACGTGTAAATTGGTAGCGGTCAGCCAGGTATTTCCGGCCAGCCGGCTTAAATTCAATCCTGCTTCTAGAGATTTTTGGCCACTGGCATAATTGCCTAAATACCAGTTTAAAAGACCAAGCTGGCAAAAGGCAAAGGATCGATCTTGCTGGCCTTGAAGGGTATCCGGCTTCAAGAGCAACAGCGCACGTTCAAGTAATTGCTCGGCGTTTGAAATGAGGCCAAGCCGGACGTAAAACCAACTTTGGACCGTTAAAATTCGACCATAGGTTGTGTAAAAAGAATTCTGATCTTGAAAACCGGAGGCGGTGGCCTTGATTTGGGCAAATTGCTCAGCTGCCCACTTAAACGTCTCAACTCCTGTAACAAATAGCCCCTTGAGTTCATAATAACCGAAAAGCCCATCAATGGCTTGGTCGATTTCGTTGAGCTTGGTCTGCTCTACGGCCCAACGCCAGGCCGCCCTAATATTGGCGATTTCAAGATCAAGTTGATAAATCCAGGCCTTCTGCTGGCCACCGATTTGGACTTCGCGTTGCCTGAGATATTGGGCAAAATAGGTGCAGTGTTGGTTTTTGGCATGCTCAAATTCTTGAGACGATGTTTTTAATCTTTCGGACCCATAGTGGGCCAAATACTGATGAAAGCTATAACGCCCAGAATTGTGGCGCTGCAAAAATGAACTGTCCACTAATAAAGTTAAGGTTTGTCTCGTGGCGCCCGCTACTTGCTCCGCAGCCTCTTGTTGGAAACCGCCCTCAAACACCGACAGCCGGCAAAAAGCCTTTTTCTCTTGATCCGATAGGTACTCCCAGGAGTAATCAAATATGGCTCGTAGGCTTCGGTGCCGGGGGGGAATATCGGGAAAGGATGTGGTCAAGAAATCCAGATTTCGCTCAATACCGTGAGCTATTTCTTCGCACGCATGATCGTATACTTGAACTGCCGCCAATTCAATCCCCAGCGGCAGACCTTCGACAAGTTGGCAAATTCGAGTTACTATTTCTCGGTTTTGATTCGAGGCGGAAAAGCCGGGCTTTGTCCGTCGCGCCACATGTTCGAACAAGGTTAAGGCGCTTAAACCTTTGGATTGGCCGGCTTGATGATGGCCGACGGTTAGCGACATATTGTCTTCGGCCGTAATTTGATACTTTAAACCCTGAATTTCTATTAGCCACTCCCAGCGTAAACTCAGGCGCGTCCGGGATGTTACCAGAATTTTAATATCCGGCGTTTGTTCAAGAATACGCTGGATCAATTCAACCCCGTCGAGTAAATGCTCAAAATTATCAAGAACAAGCAGCATCTCTTTATTTTGTAATTGGCTTAATAAGCGTTCCAAAGGATTGGCGGCACCATATAGTGAGATATCGATTGTTTCGGCCACTGTAGAAACAAGGTGATCGAGTGACCGAATGGGCGCCAAGGCTATAAAGTATATGCCGTGCAGAAATGTCCTAAATTGGTATTGGGCAATTTTTTGGGCGGCCTGCACCGCCAGACGGGTTTTTCCCATTCCGCCCGGCCCCACAATGGTTAATAGACGGCACGCCTGGTTACTTAATTGGTGAGCCACGGTAGCTAACTCAGCTTCCCGGCCGATGAAGGGAGTTGGTTGGGCGGGCAGGTTGTGGTGGGGCTTGTGCGCCATAGCTTTGATGCGGTTATACAAATCCACTGTCTCGGCCGATGGTTCAACATTAAATGCCTCAGACAAGGCTTGCTTGCATAGTTCATACTGAGCTAAGGCTGCGCTCCGCTGGCCGGTTCGCGCCAAAATCAGCATCATCTTGTAATGGGTTTCTTCGTGCCAGGGTTCTACTCTTAACAGTTGGGCCGCGAAACTGGCGGCAACCTCAAGTTCAGTTTGGTCGAGATAATAGTTGAGAAGCTGCCGAAGCGTGTTAACGGTTTGTCGTTGCCAGCGTTCTCGTTCGCCGGCTAACCATCCATCGAACTCAGGACAGTCGGCGAGATTAATCCCGGCCATGAAGTCGCCTCGGTAAAGTAAGGTGGCTCTGACCAGATCACTAATTTGACCGTGATCGATTAAGGATTTGAATTGAATGATATCAATTTGATCGACAGCCGCTGCGTTAAATTGAACGGTATGATAATCGGCCAGGACCCAGTTAGGCAGAAGCTTTGATAGATTACTTAAGGCCCGGCTCAGATTGGCTCGCCCTCGCGTCTCACTTTTATCCTCCCAAAAGAGATGGGCTAGATAACTTCGGGTAACGGGGCGCATCGCCACTGTCAAATAACCAAGCAAAGCGACTACCTTTCTTGAGATAAATCCATCAACAACCTGCCCCTTGTTTTCCACATGAACTGGGCCAAGAAGTTCCAGACGACAGCCGTTTTTCATTTTTTCTAGGTCTTCTGCATGATTGCCTTATGAAGAGTTTATTAAGAGTTTATGGATAGACTATAGTCAATTCCCGATCCTTGCCAAATTTGCCGGATTGACGTCAGCATATTGTTATTGGAATTGAGAATGTTAAAATTAAAGCTGTTTGGACCAGGGCAGGCTGAATATCTATATCAGACACTGGGTGGTTTCCCTAATCAGCAGTGTCACTATTTGCTTTGCTATTTAGCCATTAATCGTAATCAGGCTCATGCACGTGAGCGGCTGGCGATGTCTCTCTGGGAGGAACACCAAACGAATAATCCTCGCAAGCAACTACGTAACGCTTTATGGCGTTTGCGCCAGGCTTTGCTTACACTAGGCGGCGTCTCGATTGAAAATTACTTGATCATTAGCGATGAGAGTATTGCTTTTAATGTCGGGAGCAGTTACTGGTTGGATATTGAAAATTTCGAGAAGGCGGTCGAGCCTTATTTAGATATTCCTGGGGAGGTTCTCAGCGCCGAACAGATTTTACAGCTTGAGCAAGCTCTTGAGTTATACACGGGCGATCTACTCGAGGGTGTTTACGAAGATTGGTGTCTTTACGAACGAGAGTGGTTGCGAAAGTTGTACTTCGCCGGGCTTGTTAAATTGCTTGACTATTTTGGAAGTCAAAACAATTACGAACGAGCAATTATTTTTGGCAAAAAGATTCTGGATTACGATCCAGTTCAAGAGCGCATACATCGACGAGTCATGTGGCTCTATTGGCAGATGGGCGACCGAAACGCTGCTCGTATTCAGTACCAGCGCTGCGTCCAAATTTTACGTGACGAGTTGGATGTACCGCCAATGCCGGAAACAGAGCAGCTGTATCAGAGGCTGTTGTCTAACGGGCATCATCAAAATTATCAGCGTAATGCTTCAATTTTGCGTAAATCAAGCCAACCTTCTCTTGACCAATACCTTGTCAAACATATTTGGCAACAGTTGCAACAGCTTAAATCCACGGTCGACGAAGCTAACCAGGAAATTCACCGGCTCGAAGCGCTATTTCAGCAGATTTTACCTTATGACGAGCGTTAAATCAAACTGAGGTTTGAAATAAGACGCTCAGGGCAGGCAGATGAGACGTAGATAAGACACCAGTAAGACACGCCTGTGTTATCTTATCAAGCAATAAATATTTCGTTTTCCACCGCTCTTTTCTCACAAACAGCTCGATTACCCACCGTTCCTCTATAACAAATTTTAACATTACCAGACAAATTTCTATAAACCGAAATCCTCTTCGTTAAATCTTGGGCAATACCAAAGAGATTTTTTCACATCCAGTCGGTTTGCACCGTTGTCTTTGCCAACAGCAGTGCAGTCACATAAAGGACAATTCGGTGCGAGAGAATCATCATTCTTTTATCGTACGTATCTGGTTTGAAGCTAAGGATTTAGCGGAAGATCGACCTGCTTGGCGTGGGTCCGTTGAGAAAGTCGGTAGCCAAAGGCGGGTATATTTTCAGGACTTAAACGATCTCTGTCGACTCATTGAGAACGAATCGGGTTTACCCAGTTGCCAGATATCAGACAAGAAAATTAGCCCTGATGCATCTATTGATTAATGTTCAAAACAGCCGCGCCAACATCAGACCAATTGAATTCTGAGGCACAATCTACCTGGCTCAATGAGCTTCTGCCCGCATTACAGCGCCTAGACCAGCTTCTTGAGCAAGCGGTTACCATTATGCGGGCTGCTCGTGGGTCAGAGGTCGAGGCTGATCTATATCGAGGCCTTTACATTAGCCCGGCCGATTTTGAGGAGTGGCTTAACCAAGAACCCGGTCAGCCAAGGCTCTGGTCAAATAATCATCAGTCTGCCACACTCAATATTATTAAAGAAACATCGCGTCTGGGCTGGTTGCAACGGGCTTTTAATCTCTCAGAATTTGAGATGGATATTATGTTAATTGCCCTGGCTCCAGAACTCGACCGGCGGTACGAAAATCTGTACGCTTACCTCCAAGATCACGTCAGCCGTCGGCGTCCCAGTGTTGATTTAGTGTTCAATCTGCTGTGTCCGGATGCCATAGCCAGAATAGAATGGCGAAATCATTTCAGGCCCACCGCACCCCTCATTCGGGAAGGCATCATTCATTTACAGCCTTCGGCAAATCAAGAACAAGAGTCCTTGTTGGCTCAAGAAATTAACCTTGATCAACAAATTGTGAATTTCTTGTTGCATCAAGACGGACTAGATGCGCGCTTAAGCTCATTTTGTGAATTCGTGTCTTCACCGGTGAGGTTGAACCAATTACCCATAACGGATGAACTTGGCAAAACTTTGCCTAACTTGGTTGGCAAAGCACTCGAAACAGGGCAGCCCCTACACCTCTACTTCCAAGGCCCTTTAGGGGTAGGCAGACGTCAAATCGCCGCAGCCCTTTCATTGGAAGTGGGCTTCCCCCTTTTAAGGGTAGATTTGCGACAAGCCCTCTTGACTACAACGGACTTAAATGGATGGCTAAAACTTCTTTTACGCGAGAGTTGGTTTCAAGATGCTATTTTATATCTTGACGGGGTTGAGGCCTTATTTGATGAACAGTATAGCGGCTCATACTACATCTTCCTTGATGAGTTGAGCCGGTATAACAGCGTTATCCTTCTGGCAGGTACCGAAATATGGCCTTCTAAATTAGCCCATCCATCTCATTTTCTGAACATTTTGTTCCCAATGCCATCTTTTGAGCAGCGCCAACATTGGTGGCGTCTTTATTTAGAAACGGTCGGGGTTAAACTGGCTCAAACCGATGAAAATATACTTGCCGGCCGATTCCGATTGAGACCTGGCCAGATTGCTCAGGCCGTAAATATAGCTGTGAGTCAAGCCCGCTGGCGTCAGGCCAGCCATAGCGCAGATGAGCCGTTACAGATTACCCTTATGGATTTATTCTCGGCCGCCCGGGCTCAAACGGGGCAGGAATTAGCCGAGCTGGCTCGCAAAGTCGAACCTGTTTATACCTGGGAAGATATTGTATTGCCAGAAGATGCCTTGGCCCAACTTCATGAAATGTGTTACCGAGTTACCCATCGCCATCGGGTGTTAGATGAATGGGGCTTTCGTCGCAAATTAACTTTGGGGAAAGGCATAAATGCACTTTTCGCCGGGCCGAGTGGCACCGGTAAAACAATGGCTGCTGAAATTGTCGCCAACGAGTTAGGTCTGGATTTATACAAAATCGATCTCTCCGGCGTGGTTAGCAAATACATCGGTGAGACCGAAAAGAACCTGAACCGTATCTTCAGCGCGGCCGAAAATGCCAACGCCATTCTTTTTTTCGACGAGGCTGATGCCTTATTTGGTAAGCGCTCCGAAGTACGTGATTCGCATGACCGCTATGCTAATATCGAAATTAGCTATCTGCTGCAAAAAATGGAAAGCTATGATGGCATTGCCATCTTGACAACTAACTTGCGTCAAAACTTGGACGACGCTTTTGTCCGACGAATGGCTTTTACGGTCCAGTTTCCTTTTCCTGACGCGGAAAGCAGGTTACGAATTTGGCAAGGAATCTGGCCTACCGCCGCACCGCTAGCCGCAGAGATCGATTTGGCGGCATTGGCCGACCAATTCAGATTGAGCGGAGGAAATATCAAAAATGTGGCTTTGGCTGCGGCATTCTTGGCCGCTGAAGCAGGCCATGGCATTGGGGCCCGGCATGTAGCACAAGCTATTCGCCGTGAATACCAGAAGATGGGGAAAAGTTTATCCAAGACAGAAATAGAAGAGCAGCTTCTTTAACTTGAGTGCAGGAACAATGATCGATCATCTCAATAATTTCTTGCGCCACTTGTTGGTGGATCAAATTAATAACCTTACCGATGAAGCCCAAATCGGCTTTCAGCCGCCGGATGAGATTTGGCGACAGCATGTTAGCGGCTTGCCACATACGGCGCTCAACATCTATCTGGTCGATCTGCGGGAAAACCAGGAACTGCGTTCTAACGAACGGGTCCGATCAACCCTCAATGGCGTTGTTCGAGAAACGCTGGCGCCACGTCGGATGGATTGTCATTACCTTATCAGCGCTTGGAGTCCGGTCACGGTCACGCCAGCGGTAGAACCGACCCTGGACGAGCACGCATTGCTGTATGAGGTGACACGTGTGTTGATGACCAATACGCCGCTCAACCCCTCCCGCCTGTATCCGACCGGCTCGGCCGCACTCAAGGCTGTGCCAGAACCGATTCGTGAGGCGGATCTGCCGCTGCAAGTGCTGCCGGCCGAGGGTTTCCCGAAGTTGGCTGAATTCTGGGGGGCGATGGGCGATGGCAGCCGTTGGAAGCCAGCCCTTTATCTAGTGGTGACCCTACCCATCGTATTGCAGCCGTATACGCTAGGTCCAATGATCACCACGCGTATCATCGAATTTCGCCCCATCGACCAGGCAGAGCCTATCGAAACCTGGGTTCAAATTGGTGGTCAAGTGGTAGACGCGACCGGCGACTCGCTGCAGCCGGTGGCAAATGCTTCGGTGCAGATCGAAACGCCTGCCGGTGAAACCGTTCAAACCAAATGGACCGATACTGCCGGTCGTTTTATTTTTGGGAAGCTGTCATCTCAGCGTTACCGGCTACGGACTCAAGTAACGGGTTTGGGAGAAGCTGTCCGAGATATTGAGCTGCCGCCTCCGCTGGGCGAGAAAGGAGAGTATGATCTCCGTTTTGAGTAACGGGCTTAGTTCAATTCATCGCCCCAAGAGAGGGTGCCCTTTCTAAACGGCGAAGCAACTTTCATCATTTAGCCAAGGAGCAAGCAATATGCCGCAATATTTATCACCAGGTGTCTATGTTGAAGATGTGCCGCCCTTAGTTCGGCCAATTGCCGGGGTCGGTACCAGCACGGCCGGCTTTGTCGGGGTTGTGCCCAACAATATTAAGATGCCTGACCAACCAGGCCAATTTAAAAAGGACAAAGATGGTAATCTAGAAAAAGATGAGCAGGGCAATCCCATTCCAGTTCCCTACACTGTCGCCGAGGCCGGCAAACCCCAACTTATTACTGGTTGGGAACAGTTTAAGAATAATTTTGGCGATTTACAAGCCGATAATAAAACGCTGGCTCACGCCGTCTATGGGTTTTTCAATAACGGCGGTACGCGGTGTTGGATTACTCGCGTTGTCAATGCCGCCGGTCTGACGAGTGGGCTGGCTGAGGCGCTGCGAACGTTTGAGCCGATTGACGAAATTGCCATTGTCGCCGTGCCGGGCGCTACATCAGATGCCCAACATAGCGCTATTCTGAGTCACTGTTTCAAAATGAAGGACCGAGTGGCGATATTAGATGGGGTACAGTCAGCCTCGGTACAAAATCCCGAAGCCATTGCCCCATTTGGACGGGGCGAAACCGGAACTTATGGTGCCGTCTATTACCCCTGGATTAAGATATTCGATCCGCTCACAGCCGACGATCCTAAAACAAAGGGTATTCTCCCTGTGCCGCCGTCAGGACATTTGGCCGGCATTTATGCTCGCAGCGATAGTACTAGAGGGGTCCACAAAGCACCGGCCAATGAGGTAGTGATCGGTGCCTTAGACGTGGATATCCCTCTAAGCAAAGCTGATCAAGATGGGTTGAACCCGGAAGGAATAAATGTCATTCGTTCCTTCAACGGCACGATTAAGGTTTGGGGCGCGCGCACGCGGACCGATGAGTCTCATTCGGAGTTTCGCTATGTAAGTACTCGGCGTTTTCTCAATTTCGCCCGCGAGTCGATTGAAGAAGGGACCCAGTGGGTCGTTTTCGAGCCCAATTCACCGGTGTTATGGCAGCGGATCACCCGCAATGTGAGCGATTTCTTGCTGGGCCAGTGGCAAGCCGGAGCCTTGTTTGGCAATTCACCCAAAGAAGCCTTTTTTGTGAAATGTGACGCTGAAACCAACCCTCCCAATGTGAGGGAGTTGGGGCAAGTGGTTACCGAAATTGGCGTGGCTATTGTCAAGCCGGCCGAGTTTGTAATTTTCCGTATTCAGCAAATGACCGGCGGTTGAACCGTCGAATAATCTAAAGGAAAGGTTGTCATGGACCCCTACAAAAATTATCGATATCAGGTGGAGATTGATGGGATCGTTCAAGCCGGTTTCAGTGAATGCACCGGTTTTGGTTCTAGTGTTGAGGTCGTTGAGTATCGCGAGGGTGGAGATGCGGCCCGTGTGCGCAAGCTGCCGGGGAAAGCCAGTTATTCGGATATCACCCTCAAATGGGGCATTAGCGATTCGCGTGAACTGTATGATTGGCATCTTACGGCCGTTAATGGTCAAGTAGAGCGCAGAAATGGCTCGATTATCTTAATGGATGATACGGGCCAGGAAGAGAAAGTACGGTGGAACTTCTTTAATGCCTGGGCCAGCAAATATGAAGGGCCAGGGCTTGATGCCAAAAGCAATGATGTCGCTATCGATACACTAACGGTCAGTTGCGAGCGGTTAGAGCGCGCTTAGGCTGCGGAAAGTAATGACGATGTTCCAAACTGAGTACGAATTTACGCTGCCCAAAGGGTATATTGACAAAGAGGGTAACCTGCACCGGGTGGGGGTGATGCGTCTGGCCACCGCAGCCGATGAGATTTTGCCTCTTAAAGACCATCGCGTCAAGGGCAATCCCCCCTACTTGGTGGTCATCTTACTTTCCCGGGTGATCACCCGTTTAGGGACGCTGGCGGCCATCAACCCCAAAACTATTGAAGAACTTTTTACCAGCGATTTGAATTACCTACAAGAGTTCTATAACCGGATCAATGGTAACGGCGTTGCGGCTGAAACGGTGGTTTGTCCCCATTGTCACCAAGTCTTTGAGCGCGAGGAAAAAGCGTTGGGGGAATCCTAAGCTACCCCTTGGACCTGCTCCGCCGGGAGGTAGCCTATATCGCTCTGAATTTTCACTGGTCGTACGAGGTGATCATGCATATGGAGCACCAAGAACGTCGCGAATGGGTGCGCGAGATAGTTAAAATGGGCGGTGAATTTTCGCGCTAGCGCTTCACAATTTAGGGCAGAACTGTCGAGCAACTGATGACTGAAAAAAATATTGAAAAGCAAATCGGCTTCCAAAAACGACTGATCTTGCGCCATGAAATAGGACCGCAGATTGAGTCCAAATATCACCGTAACCAATTGCCTGTGCAGTTTGTTGAGAAAACTGAGGACAAATACGCACGACTTCAGTTTAAGGTCAAGATGCCAGATCGAAGCAAAGAGTCTAATTTGATGAAACCCATTACTCCGGTTATGCCGGCTCAAATTGAACAGCCCATTTTTTCAAACGATTTGTCATTTTGGCCTCATTTCGAGTCAGACGTTCCTATCGATAGCGGCCGTAGACCCGGATTACGTGAGGGGCAAAGTGACTCGATGGCTCCCAGTAGAGACAAGCCCAAAGCGCCAGATCACCATGAGCAAGCAACAGTTAGGGTCCATCGTAATCCGGGCCAAAAGCGTCCGTGGATACCAACGCCAATTGACCAGGCTCCCGGCTCCATGAAGGATGAGCGCACCAACCTGGCTCAAGTATTCGAGGCAAGTAATCATTTAATAATTAATTCCCAAGTGCAGGCGTTCTTGACCAGGTTGTTGGATATCCGCGTGCCCACTGTCAAGATTTATGCGAATTCCCAGGCCGATGCCGTGGCCAAAGCGTTTGACGCTGATGCCGTGACATTAGAGGACAAAATCTTGTTTAGAGAGGGTTATTATGCGCCTGACGATGTGGCCGGACTGGCCTTATTAGGCCACGAATTTACTCATACAGCCCAAGCAAGTCAACAGGGGGTAGGTCGGGTAGCGCCGCAGCTTTATCAGGCGCAGGAGCAGGCTGCTCTATGTAATGAGCAAAAAGTGATCCATCACTTTTCGCAACCAAGCCCTGCCCAAAGGCCACCGGGGCTAAGTAGCACTCCGCTTCACCCCCCGAGACCGAGTTCCACCGCCCCTACGACGATGCCCACACCCGTCAAAACAGCGCTTAGCTCCCGTGACATCTCGGGTCCGATGGCAACGAAAGCCGCAGCAGTTCCAGAAGTCCAATTGTCAGAGCAGCAGCTTAAATTTATCAAGGAAGCAGTTTATCGAGATATTATGATGCGCATCAAAACCGATTTGGAAAGGGGCGGCTAAAGTAAATGGCCCTTGAAAAGGCAACGATCACCAATCTCAACACCCGAGAGGCCATTCCGGTTTTGTTCAACCCGGAAGAGTACTCGCTGGATGTAGGCAATACCTTTGCCGAAATCGGCATTCCCGGCCTTAAGACTCCGCCGATTCAGTACGTACGGGGTAATCTACGCCATTTACGGATGGAGCTATTTTTTGATACCTATGAGCAGCGGGTCGATGTTAGACGCTTGACCGGCCAGATTACAACGCTGCTCGATCCTGAGGCCAAGACTCAAGCACCGCCGCTCTTACTCTTTTCCTGGGGAGGTCTCAATTTTAAGTGTGTCCTCGAGAGCGTCGAGCAGCGTTTCACCATGTTCCTGGATAGCGGCGCCCCGGTTCGAGCCAAACTTACCGTCAGTTTCAAAGAGTATGAGCCGGTAGAAATTGAGATTAAACGCGGTTTGTTCGTTGGCCCACCTACAGTGCGCAACATCGTCGGCGGTGAGACGCTGAGTAAAATTGCCGGAGAAGTGTTAGGCGATCCGGGTGCCTGGCGTGAAATTGCCGAATTAAATAATATCGACAATCCGCGTCTGATTACGCCGGGAACGTTGCTCATCATTCCATCAAGATTAGCCAAAATCGGAAAGTAGACCGTTATCGTGCATTCATATTACACCCCTGACTTTTTAGTCAAAATTGAAGGGCTAACGATGGAGGCTGATGTTAGTAGCGCCGTTGTTAGTTTGCAATTCGATAGCAGCCTCGATACAGCCGATATGTTTACTTTACGCCTCAACAATGCCGACCTACGACTGACCGACTCGGCGTTGTTTAACGTGGGCAAGGACGTAGAAATCTACATGGGCTACGTGGGCAATTTGCAGCCGATGATGTTAGGTGAAATTACGGCCGTTAGTCCGTCTTTCCCCCAAAGCGGTGCGCCGATGCTAACTGTAACCGGCTATGACAAATCACACCGGATGCGTCAAAATCATCGTACCCGAGCTTTTCTTTTTTCCAACGCCAGCCTGATCGCCGCTCAGATTGCCGCTGAGCATTTATTGATACCGGTTGTTGATCCAACGCCTATTCCCTTTAAAAATAAAATGCAATATGGCAGCGATATGGCGCTATTAAAAGAGTTGGCCCGTCGCAATTTCTTTGAGACGTATGTGTATTGGGATAAGCTTTATTTTCGCTTTCCCCGGCCTCAGACCGAGGCCGTGGTTCTAGAATGGGGCCGGAATCTCAGCTCATTCGACCCGCGTTTATCTACGTCCGGGCAGGTGGGCATGCTGCAAATTCTCGATTACGATCAGGAATTGGCTCAGACTATTGTAGGGCTTGTTCCCGTTATCGCGACCAATTTTGACCTCGATACGGTGATCGAGCGCTTGGGCCAGGGTTTTATCGATCAGTTAGTTGGATTAGGTTCAAAATGCTTATCAATTGAAAGCGCAAATTCTTTTCCCGATGCTCTAGCGCTGGCTAAGGCTCTTCTAAGCGAGATATTAGAAGGCCTCTTTGAAGGAAGCGGCTCGTGCATTGGCATTCCGGAATTGCGGGCGGGTAAGATGGTCGAGATTCAGGGGGTTGGCAAACGGTTTAGCGGCAGCTACCGGCTGAGACGGGTAACCCACACCATTGACGAGGGCGGCTACCAAACCTCGTTTGAGATTACCCAACGCAGTGGTTCGACCATCACTGAAATTTTCAGAAAGGCGTTTGAAGAAGAATCTTCGCCAAACCGACAGCCTGAAATGAGTAATACGGTTATTGCCCGGGTTATTAACACGACCGATCTGAAGAAACTGGGACAAGTCCAGATTAAATATCCCTGGTTATGTGGTGACGCAACCGCTTGGGCAAAGGTCATCCAGCCCGATCTTGGCACCTATTTGATGCCCAAGCCGGGCGACGATGTGTATGTTTCTTTTGAAAAGGGTGATTTTGATCGGCCACTGGTTATTGGCACGGTTTGGAATGCTAAGGAAAGACCGCCCGAGTCGGTCGTGCCTGCTCACCAGCGAAAAATCATTCAGAGCCGTAACGGGCACAAAATTGTGCTGGATGATACGGGAGGGCAAGGTGAAATTACTATTGATCATACTTCCGGCAGTGTGATTAAGATACAGTCGGATGGGACAGTGTCTATCGCCTCAAAAGCAAATATGATTTTAAAGGCCAGCGGCGATATCAATATTGAAGCGGCCAATGTTAAAGTTAAAGTTTCCGGTTCTATGGATGTGAGTTGAGAGGAAATATGCCTAAGGTTCTTACGGAGAGCAGCATTGTAGCTTGCGGACACTCAGGTACAGTAAAAGTCTCAGGTAGCAAAAAACTTACGGTGAATGGCAGTCCGATCTTGTTGAAGAGTAGTATTGAGGGCCAATCGGTAACTAGCTGTACGACAGTGCCAGCGTCTGATGCGTCTGGACCAACACATAAACCCTGCACCAAGGTGGCATTAGTTACGGCAGGTGAAGCAGAGAAACTTATGATTGGTGGAATCTCGGTAATGATTGATACCCTGGCCGGCAAAACGGATGGTATGGTTGCCAAGAAAACACCTCAGGAGTTGCTGTCATCTACAGCAAACCAGACAAAACTGATCACCGTATAGGAGAATGATGTAAATGTCCACAGATTTCTTGGGGAAAGGCTTGGCCTTCCCATTGCAAATCAATGCGCGGGGCGGCCTGAAGGAGTCCAAACTTCAGCAGAAAGTGAAGGAGTCGATCGGGATGATTCTGGGCACCGAGCCGGGCGAGCGGCTTATGCGGCCCAATTTCGGCTGCTATCTGCAAACATTGATTTTTGCTCCCAACAACACAACCACGGCCAATTTGGCGGCCCACTACGTTGAAGAGGCCCTAACGACTTGGGAACATAGAATTATTTTGGCAGATGTTACCGTTCACAACGACCATAGCGGCGGACGGTTAGTGGTCGATCTACAGTACCGGCTGAAGGCGACCAACGAGCCGCAGAATTTGGTCTACCCTTTTTATCTTGAGCAAGCCTAAAGGAGAAGTTTATGTCCAGAGGCCGCTTAGTTGCGCCAAATTTAGATGATCGCACCTGGCAGGACATTGTCAATGAAGCGCGAGCGCTTATCCCGACCTACGCCCCCGAATGGACAGACCACAATCCAAGCGATTTGGGAATGGCCTTGATTGAGTTGTTTGCCTGGTTGGTGGAAGGAATGATTTATCGACTCAACCGGGTGCCGGAGAAGAATTACATTGAATTCTTAAACTTACTCGGCATTACTCGCGACCCGGCCACCCCTGCTTCCGTTTGGGTGACGTACAGTTTGGCTCCGGATACCTCTCCGTTAGTCGTTCCCAAAGGAAGTCAGGTTTCAACCCAGCAAACTGAAACTGAGGAGGCCATCGTCTTTGAAACAGATGACGATGTGACGCTTTTACCGCTTAATCTCACCCAGGCGCTGCTCTTTACGGAGTCTCCGTCTCACTATGACGATGTCACCAGTCAACTCGTTGGGGCGCCGTTATCAGGGTTAAAATTTACGATTAAAGCGGGTAGCACGAATACAATTTATCTTGGTTTTGATGCTCCAACAACCCAGACGTTGGTTTTGCAGTTTCGCTTTGCTCAATCGTTCGAGTCGAGGGAACCGGAGGCCAGACGGCCGTGGCAGATTAGCTGGTTTTATTCATTTGGCAGTGACGCGTCCTTAACATGGAAAGAGATGCAGCTTGTTGAGGATGGAACGGATCAATTTCAGCGAAACGGTCGGATTTCTTTTATGGTTGCGGAAGACTGGAGTATGCAAGCTCCACAGACGTGGTCCGAGGAAGCGCCTGGTGATATCGAGCCTTTATTTTGGCTTGCTTGCCAGATTAAGAACAAGAGCGAGAAGAATTTAGAGTTGGGCCTGGATCATATTCTTTTTAACAGCGTCTCAGCCACCAATGCGCTAACTATGTCCCAATCGGAGTTACTGGGTGTTAGCAGCGGGCAGCCCTTTCAGTTTTTCGAGTTGGCTCACCATCCTTTATTTAAGAAACCCGGAACCGAAAACCCTTACAGCCATTTAAAAAT